>NZ_JADGMP010000032.1:0-169808 GCF_015549295.1 Cupriavidus sp. IK-TO18 | reverse complement strand
TATCCGCGAAGGTGGCCGTACCGTCGGCGCCGGCGTCGTGGCAAAGATCCTCGACTAAGCACTTCCTGGGACATGCCTGCGGGCATGTCCCCATTTAACTGGGCACCTTGCCCAATCGCTCTTTTAAGGAAATATCATGCAGAACCAGAAGATCCGTATCCGCCTGAAGGCTTTCGACTATCGCCTGATCGACCAGTCGGCTGCCGAAATCGTGGATACCGCCAAGCGTACCGGCGCAATCGTCAAGGGCCCGGTGCCCCTGCCGACCCGCATCCAGCGCTTCGACATCCTGCGTTCGCCGCACGTCAACAAGACCAGCCGCGATCAGTTCGAGATCCGCACTCACCAGCGCCTGATGGACATCGTCGATCCGACCGACAAGACGGTTGACGCGCTGATGAAGCTCGACCTGCCGGCCGGCGTGGACGTCGAGATCAAGGTGTAAAGATGCTTTGGGCCGCGTTGGTGGCCTGATGCAGCAAAAACGGCGAACCGCAGGGTTCGCCGTTTTTGTTGGCTGACAAGTTTGAATCGCCGATTGTTTGCTCCCCTCTCCCACTTCGCGGGAGAGGGGAGCCTCTACCAGGGGCGTTGGCTTGCGTTCAGCGCGTGGTGCACGTATGCCGGTACAGATCGGACGTCAACCCGCCCCACGCCGCCGCAGCGTCTGCGCCGGACATTCACCGAATGCCCGCCGATATTCGGCGCTGAAGCGCCCCAGATGCGCAAAACCCCAGCGCAATGCCGCGGCGCTGACCGATGCCACCGATGCATCGTTCAGCAGGTCGTGCCGCACCCGCTCAAGCCGCACGGTGCGCAGGTAGGCCATCGGCCCAGTACCGCGATGCTCGCGAAAGCCGGCAAACAGGCTGCGCACACTGACGCCGGCCACCTCCGCCAGCAAGGCCGGGTTCAACGCCGCATCAGCGTTGGCATGAATGTACTCCTCCACCACCTTGACATGGCGCGGCGCCAGCGGCTTGCCGTGCTCGCGCAGCGCGTCCGACAGGCTGTGCGGCTGTGCGGTCAGCAGCGTACCGATCACCAGTTGCTCGAGCTGGCAGGCGGTGAGGGGATGCCGGGCCGATTCCGGGGCCGTCTCGAGCATCGCGGCGAGGTAGCGCATCAGCTCGTACCAGGCGCCGGTGCGCCACGCCATGCCGAGCGCAAAGCGCAGCGCGCGCTCGGGACGCCGGCCCAGGTGGGCGGCGCAGATCCGGTCGAGCGCACTGCGCTCGATGCGCACGATCAGCTGGTCGCTGTCCGCGCTCCAGCGCATCGCGAGCGCGTCGGCCGGCGTCAGCACCGAGGCGCTGTCCGGCGTGGACAGGATGTGCTGGTCGCCACAGCGGATATCGGCCTGGCCCGACAGCGGCATCTGCACCAGCAGGAAGTCGCCCAGCGGACCGGGATCGATGGTGACGTCGGCGCCGTACGCCAACCGGTTGAACGACACCGCGCCCAGCGGGGCATGGTGCATGCGCGCCTGCAGCCGGGTACCACGCACTTCCAGCCGATGCGGTTTGAACACGCGGCCGACGGCGGCGCGCGTCTCGGCTACGTCGGTCGAGGCAAACACGCACCGCGCGGGGTCGCCGAGCAGGGCGCGCGCCAACGGTCCGGCGGCCGTGGCGGCGGGGGGCAGCTGCATTGTCTCGCTCCTCTGGCGTGGACCGCGGTGCTGCCGGGCAGGCTGGGCCTCGCGCCGTGCGCGCCGCATGGTCAGGGACCGGGCCGGCGGTCGAAGTCCGCCCGGCAAACGGTTTCCCACGCGATCCACTATAGCGGATGGGCCCCGGCCGCCGTGTGCCGCCGGCGCCACAGCGTTGACCGGGTCGGCAGTTTCCTGCACTAATCGGATAGCCGCTGCGCCCAGCGGCTAGTTTGCTGCGGTGCGGAGCCACCATGATGGATTCCAGCACGGCAGCCGCCCACCAGAGTACCGTAAAGCGAAAACGACAAGGAGAGCAGGCCATGGGCCAGACCATCCAGATCCAGACCCCAGAAGGCAGTTTCAGCGGTTATCTCGCCGTCCCGGCGGCAGGCAAGGGCCCGGGCATCGTGCTGTGCCAGGAGATTTTCGGCGTCAACGCCACCATGCGCCAGGTTGCCGACTACTACGCCGAAGAGGGCTACACGGTGCTGGTGCCCGACCTGTTCTGGCGCATCGCCCCGGGCATCGAGCTGATTGATCGCGGCGAAGACTTCCAGCGCGCGCTCGGCCTGTACCAGCAGTTCGACGAGGCCAGGGGCGTGCAGGATGTGGGCGCGGCCCTGGACGCGCTGCGCGCCCGCCCGGAATGCGCCGGCCAGACCGGCGTGCTGGGCTTCTGCCTGGGCGGCAAGCTGGCCTACCTGGCGGCTTGCCGGCTGCCGGACGTGGCTTGCGCAGTGGCCTACTATGGCGTCGGCATCGAGCATGCGCTGGCCGAGGCCGCCAATGTGCGCGGCCGCCTGGTGCTGCATATCGCGGAGAAGGACGGCTTCTGCCCGCCGAAGGCACAGGCCGCGATCCGCGAAGCGCTGGCCGGGCGCGACCACATCGAGGTCTATGTCTACCCGGGCGTCGACCACGCCTTCGCGCGCGTGGGCGGCGAGCATTTCGACAAGCCCTCCGCGCTGATGGCGCACCAGCGCGCGATTGCCGCGCTGCGCCGCGAGATGGGGCCGCACTACGATTTCTCCACGCTGTGGGACAAGCACTGCGAATATGAATTCGCCACGCGTGACGTGGATGCCACCATGGCGACGATGGTGCCGCAGCCCTACGTGAACCATATCCCGACCATGACCGGCGGCGTCGGCTACGCGCAGCTGCGGCGCTTCTACCAGAACCACTTTGTCCACAGCAATCCACCGGATACCACGCTGATTCCGCTGTCGCGAACGATCGGCACCACGCAGATCGTCGATGAACTGCTGTTCTGCTTCACGCATACCTGCGAGATCGACTGGATGCTGCCGGGCGTGCCGCCCACCGGCAAGCGCGTGGAGATCCCGCTGGTCGCCATCGTCAAGTTCCGCGGCGACAAGCTCTATCACGAGCATATCTACTGGGACCAGGCCAGCGTGCTGGTGCAGATCGGCAAGCTCGACCCGGCGGGTCTGCCGGTGGCGGGCGTGGAGACCGCGCGCAAGCTGCTGGATGAAACCTTGCCGTCGAACACGCTGATGGCGCGCTGGCAGGAGAGCGAGGGTAAGTAGCGAGCGCAAGTAGCGAGCACAACAACGATCCGGAGCGGGCCCGCAGAGGCCTGCCCGGAACACGGACACGGATGGCAAACAAGGAGACAACCATGAAGGGATTGCAGGACAAGGTGGCCATCGTCACCGGCGGCGCCACTCTGATCGGCGCTGGCGTGGCGCGGGCCTTCGTCGAGGCTGGTGCGCGCGTGGCGATCTTTGATATCGACGCCGCCAACGGTGAGCGCGTTGCCGCGGAGCTGGGCAAGGACGCGCTTTTTATCGCGGCCGATATCACGCAGGACGAACAGGTCCGCGATGCCGTGGGCCAGGTCGCGCAGCGCTTCGGCGGCGTGGACTTCCTGGTCAACCTGGCCTGCACCTATCTCGACGACGGCTTCCGCTCCAGCCGTGCCGACTGGCTGGCGGCGCTCGACGTCAACGTCGTGTCCGGCGTGATGCTGGCGCAGGCGGTGGCGCCGCTGATGCGCGCGCGCGGCGGTGGCGCCATCGTCAATTTCACCAGCATCTCGGCCAATGTCGCGCAGACCGGGCGCTGGCTATATCCGGTATCCAAGGCGGCCATCGCGCAGCTGACGCGCAATATGGCGATGGATCTGGCGCCCGACCGCATCCGCGTGAATTCGGTGTCGCCGGGCTGGACCTGGTGCCGGCTGATGGACGAGGTCAGCGGCGGCAACCGCGCCCGTACCGATGCCGTCGCCGCGCCATTCCACCTGCTGGGCCGCGTGGGCGAGCCCGACGAGGTCGCGCAGGTGGTGCTGTTCCTGTGCTCTGACCATGCCAGCTTCGTCACCGGCGCGGATTACGCCGTCGACGGTGGCTACAGTGCGATGGGCCCGGAGCAGAACGTCCCGGCAATCGGCAAGCTGGCCGGCTGACGCCATCGCCGCACACGCCATCCCCATCCAATCAGGAGACCACATCATGCGCCAACGCATCGCCATCGTAGGGGCCGGGCAATCCGGCCTGCAAATGGCCCTCGGGCTGCAGGCGGCCGGCTACCAGGTCACGCTGCTGTCCAATCGCACGCCGGAGCAAGTCCGCACCGGCAAGGTCATGTCGAGCCAGTGCATGTTCGACCGCGCCTTGCAGACCGAGCGCGACCTCGGCCTCAACTGGTGGGACGACAACTGCCCGCCGGTCGAAGGCATCGGCCTGGCCGTGCCGCATCCCGAACTACCCGGCGCGAAAGCCATCGATTGGGCCGCGCCGCTGGACCGGCCGGCACAGGCGGTCGACCAGCGGCTGAAGATGCCGGCGTGGATGGAAGCCTTCGCCGCGCGCGGCGGCGACCTGCGCATCGTCGATGTTGGCGTGGACGAACTGGAAGCGCTGACCGGCGAGCACGACCTGGTGCTGCTGGCCGCCGGCAAGGGCGAGATCGTCAGCCGCTTCGAGCGCGACGCGCAGCGCAGCCCGTTCGACAAGCCGCAACGCGCGCTGGCGCTGACCTATGTCACCGGCATGGTACCGCGCGAGCCGTTCTCGCGGGTTTGCTTCAACCTGATCCCGGGTGTCGGCGAATACTTCGTCTTCCCCGCGCTGACGCTGTCGGGGCCGTGCGAGATCATGGTGTTCGAGGGCATCCCCGGCGGCCCGATGGATCGCTGGGCCGAGGCACGCACGCCCGACCAGCACCTCGCAGAGAGCCTGCGCATCCTGCGCACCTATGCGCCGTGGGAGGCCGAGCGCTGCGAGCGGGTGGCGCTGACCGACGACAACGGCATCCTGTCGGGCCGCTTCGCGCCGACGGTGCGCAAGCCGGTGCTGACGCTGCCTTCGGGCCGGCTGGTATTCGGCATGGCCGATGCCGTGGTGGTCAACGACCCGATCACCGGGCAGGGTTCCAACAATGCCGCCAAATGCTGCAAGGTCTACCTCGACGCCATCCTCGCCCATGGCGAGCGGCCGTTCGACCGTGACTGGATGGAGCAGACCTTCGCCCGCTACTGGCAATACGCCGGCGATGTCGTGGCCTGGACCAACTCGCTGCTGACCCCGCCGCCGCCGCATATCCTGGCGCTGCTGGGCGTGGCAGGGCAGGCGCCCGCGCTGGCGGCGCGCATCGCCAACGGCTTCGACAATCCACCGGACTATTTCCCGTGGTGGATGGACGAGCAGGCTTGCCACCAGCTGATCGACCACCACCTGCCGCAGGCTGCCTGACATGGACACCACCAATCATGCCGCGCCCCTGCTCGATCCGCGCGAGTTGCGGCGGGTTTGCGGCCGCTACGCGACCGGCGTGGCGGTCATCGGTGCCTGTACCGCGCAGCTGCGGCCGGTCGGCATCACCGTCAACTCGTTCGCGTCGCTGTCGCTGGCGCCGCCGCTGATCCTGTGGAGCCTGGCGTCGCACTCGCCCAACGCCGGGTTGTTCGAGCCAGGCCGGCCGTTCGGTGTCAGCATCCTGCGCGCCGGGCACGGCGACCTGGCGCGCCGCTTCGCGACGCCGGCTGTAGACAAGTTCGCCGGCGTGCGCCATACGCGCTGCGCCCAGGGCGTGCCTTACCTTGACGAGGCGCTCGCCACGCTCGCGTGCCGCGTCGAGCGTGCCGATCCCGTGGGCGATCACCTGCTGATCGTCGGCGCGGTGGAGTCCATCTCGGCGGAAGAGGGCGAGCCGCTGGTCTTCTATAGTGGCGGCTTCGTGCGCGTCGCCGCCTGAGCCGCATGCCGGCGAGCGGCGTCTGCTGCCCGCCGCGCCGCCTTCGTGCCAGCTTTTGTGCACATCTGCTTGAATCCTGCCTACAACACCCATCGGCAAATCACAATTGCTTATTGCCCTTTCCTCGGGGAAGGGTTATAGTGTAAGGCTACCCGTGTCTCCGGGTAGTGGGTTGGCCGTTTTGGCCAGGCGCAGTCCTCTTTAGCGCAGCCCATCCGCGCACAAGCGCAAACACAGTTTTCGTGTATCAATCAGCCCCGGCCAATCGCAGCTGGGAATGGAGCAAACCATGAGCCTTGGCCTTGTAGGTCGCAAGGTTGGCATGACCCGTATTTTCACGGACGACGGTGAAGCGATTCCCGTGACCGTGGTCGAGGTCGGCGACAACCGCGTGACGCAAATCAAGACGGACGAGACCGACGGTTATACCGCGGTTCAAGTCACCTTCGGCGCACGACGCGCAAGCCGCGTCACCAAGCCGCTGGCGGGTCACCTCGCCAAAGCCGGCGTGGAAGCCGGCGAAATCATCCGCGAATTCCGTATCGATGCAGCCAAGGCTGCCGAACTGCAAGCTGGCGGTTCGCTGTCGGTCGACCTGTTCGAAGTCGGTCAGAAGATCGACGTGCAGGGCGTGACCATCGGTAAGGGCTACGCCGGTACCATCAAGCGCTATCACTTCGCCTCCGGCCGTGCCACCCACGGTAACTCGCGCTCGCACAACGTGCCGGGCTCGATCGGTATGGCGCAGGATCCGGGCCGCGTGTTCCCGGGCAAGCGCATGACCGGTCACCTGGGCGATGTCACCCGCACCGTG
The DNA here is from genome assembly GCF_015549295.1 of Cupriavidus sp. IK-TO18. NCBI lineage: Bacteria > Pseudomonadati > Pseudomonadota > Betaproteobacteria > Burkholderiales > Burkholderiaceae > Cupriavidus > Cupriavidus sp. IK-TO18. The sequence goes on along the minus strand of NZ_JADGMP010000032.1, from coordinate 163,119 downwards.
CAGAACCTGGAGATCGCCAAGATCGACGCAGAGCGCAAGCTGCTGCTGGTCAAGGGCGCCATCCCTGGCTCCAAGAACGGCAAGGTCATCGTTACCCCGGCCGTCAAGGCCAAAGCCAAAGCTTAAGGAGCGCATGTAATGGAACTCAAGCTCCTCCAGGACAATGGCCAGATCGGCGCGGGCGTTGCCGCTTCGCCCGAAGTGTTCGGCCGTGACTACAACGAAGCCCTCGTTCACCAGATCGTCGTCGCTTACCAGGCCAACGCGCGCAGCGGTAACCGCAAGCAGAAGGATCGTGAAGAGGTCAAGCACACGACCAAGAAGCCGTGGCGCCAGAAGGGTACGGGCCGTGCTCGTGCCGGTATGTCTTCCTCGCCGCTGTGGCGCGGGGGCGGCCGTATCTTCCCGAATTCGCCGGAAGAGAACTTCAGCCAGAAGGTCAACAAGAAGATGTTCCGTGCCGGCATGCGCTCGATTTACTCGCAGCTCGCACGTGAAGGTCGTATCAATGTGGTGGACGGTTTCACCGTCGAAGCGCCCAAGACCAAGCTCTTGGCCGACAAGTTCAAGGCCATGGGCCTGGACTCGGTGCTGATCATCACCGACAGCCTCGACGAAAACCTCTACCTGGCTTCGCGCAACCTGCCGCACGTGGCAGTTGTCGAGCCGCGCCAGGCTGATCCGCTGTCGCTCGTGCACTACAAGAAGGTGCTGGTGACCAAGGCAGCCGTCGCGCAGATCGAGGAGTTGCTGAAATGACGCAAGTAGCCAAGAACGATCATCGTTTGATGCAGGTGCTGCTCGCGCCGGTGGTTTCCGAAAAGGCAACCCTGGTCGCCGACAAGAATGAACAAGTCGTGTTCGAAGTGGCCCGCGATGCCAACAAGGCAGAAGTGAAGGCCGCCGTCGAACTGCTGTTCAAGGTCGAGGTGCAGTCCGTTCAGATCCTGAACCAGAAGGGCAAGCAGAAGCGCTTCGGCCGTTTCATGGGCCGTCGCAACCACGTGAAGAAAGCTTACGTGTCGCTGAAGCCGGGTCAGGAAATCAATTTTGAAGCGGAGGCCAAGTAATCATGGCACTCGTCAAGACCAAGCCGACTTCCCCGGGTCGTCGCTCGATGGTGAAGGTCGTCAACAAGGACCTTCACAAGGGCGCCCCGCACGCTCCGCTGCTGGAAAAGCAATTCCAGAAGTCGGGTCGTAACAACAATGGTCATATCACCACCCGCCACAAGGGCGGTGGTCATAAGCACCACTACCGCGTGGTCGACTTCAAGCGCAACGACAAGGACGGCATCCCCGCCAAGGTCGAGCGCCTGGAATACGATCCGAACCGCAGCGCCAACATCGCGCTGGTCGTGTTCGCCGACGGCGAGCGCCGCTACATCATCGCCACCAAGGGCATGGTTGCCGGCCAATCGCTGCTGAATGGCTCGGAAGCGCCGATCAAGGCTGGTAACAACCTGCCGATCCGCAACATTCCGGTCGGTACCACGATCAACAACGTGGAAATGCTGCCGGGCAAGGGCGCCCAGATCGCCCGCGCTGCAGGCGGCTCCGCCGTGCTGCTGGCCCGTGAAGGCCTGTACGCCCAGGTTCGCCTGCGCTCCGGCGAAGTGCGCCGCGTGCACATCGAGTGCCGCGCCACCGTCGGTGAAGTTGGCAACGAAGAGCACAGCCTGCGCGTCATCGGCAAGGCCGGTGCGACCCGTTGGCGCGGTATCCGCCCGACGGTCCGCGGCGTTGTGATGAACCCGGTCGACCACCCGCACGGTGGTGGCGAGGGCAAGACCGCTGCTGGCCGCGATCCGGTGTCGCCGTGGGGTACCCCGACCAAGGGCTACCGCACCCGCAGCAACAAGCGCACGGACAGCATGATCGTCCAGAAGCGCCACAAGCGTTAATCGGTAGGTAGGAGCTAAAGATATGACTCGTTCCGCTAAAAAGGGTCCGTTCTGCGACGCCCACCTGCTGAAGAAGGTGGAAGTTGCAGTCAGCGGCAAGGACAAGAAGCCCATCAAGACTTGGTCGCGCCGCTCGACCATTCTGCCGGAGTTCATTGGCCTGACGATCGCCGTGCACAACGGCCGTCAACACGTGCCGGTGTACGTGACGGAAAACATGGTTGGCCACAAGCTCGGCGAATTTGCGATCACCCGCACGTTCAAGGGCCACGCGGCTGACAAGAAAGCGAAGAGGTAAGGTGCCATCATGGAAGTGAAAGCGATTCATCGCGGTGCCCGCATCTCCGCCCAGAAGACGCGCCTGGTCGCTGACCAGATCCGTGGTCTGCCGATCGAGCGCGCGCTCAATGTCCTGACGTTCAGCCCGAAAAAGGCTGCCGGGATTGTGAAGAAGGTGGTCGAATCGGCCATCGCCAACGCTGAGCACAACGAAGGCGCCGACATCGACGAACTCAAGGTCAAATCGATCTACGTCGACAAGGCGACCTCGCTCAAGCGCTTCACCGCACGGGCGAAGGGCCGCGGCAACCGCATCGAGAAACAAACCTGTCACATCACTGTGACGCTCGGCAACTAAGGAGTCACGATGGGACAGAAGATTCATCCGACTGGCTTCCGTCTGGCTGTCAGCCGTAACTGGGCTTCGCGCTGGTACGCCAGCAACACGAAGTTCGCCGGCATGCTGAAGGAAGACATCGAAGTTCGCGACTTCCTGAAGAAGAAGCTGAAGAACGCATCGGTTGGCCGCGTCGTCATCGAGCGCCCCGCCCGCAATGCCCGCATCACCATTTACAGCTCGCGTCCGGGCGTGGTGATCGGCAAGAAGGGTGAGGACATCGAACTGCTGAAGGCCGAACTGCAGCGTCGCATGGGCGTGCCCGTGCACGTGAACATCGAGGAAATCCGCAAGCCGGAAACCGATGCTCAGCTGATCGCCGACTCGATCACCCAGCAGCTCGAGCGCCGCATCATGTTCCGCCGCGCCATGAAGCGCGCCATGCAGAACGCGATGCGCCTGGGTGCCCAGGGCATCAAGATCATGAGCGCCGGCCGTCTGAACGGTATCGAAATCGCACGTACCGAGTGGTACCGCGAAGGCCGTGTGCCCCTGCACACCCTGCGCGCCGACATCGACTACGGCTTCTCCGAAGCAGAAACCACCTACGGCATCATCGGTGTCAAGGTGTGGGTCTACAAGGGTGATCACCTCGGCCGCAATGAAGCGCCGGTGGTGGAAGAGCCGCAAGACGACCGTCGTCGTCGCCCGGGTCGTCCGGAAGGCCGCCGCCGTGAAGGCGAAGGCCGTCCGGGTGGCAACCGCCGTGGCGGTGCCGGTGCCGGTCGTCGCGCTGCGCCTGGCGCAGATGGGAAGAGTGGAGAATAACGATGCTGCAACCTAAGCGCAGAAAATACCGCAAGGAGCAGAAAGGCCGCAACACGGGTAAGGCTACCCGTGGCAACGCCGTGTCTTTCGGCGAATTCGGCCTGAAGGCCATGGGCCGTGGCCGTCTGACGGCTCGCCAGATCGAGTCGGCACGTCGTGCGATGACCCGTCACATCAAGCGTGGCGGCCGCATCTGGATCCGGATCTTCCCGGACAAGCCGATCTCGAAGAAGCCCGCTGAAGTCCGTATGGGTAACGGTAAGGGCAATCCGGAGTACTACGTGGCTGAAATCCAGCCGGGCAAGATGCTGTACGAAATGGATGGCGTGAGCGAAGAGCTGGCGCGTGAGGCGTTCCGCCTCGCAGCGGCCAAGCTGCCGATCGCCACCAATTTCGTGGTGCGCCAGGTCGGGACGTAAGGAGAGCAGGGATGAAAGCATCCGAACTTCGCGGCAAGGACGCCGCAGGCCTGAACCAGGAGCTCTCCGAGCTGCTGAAGGCCCAATTTAGCCTGCGCATGCAAAAGGCAACCCAACAGCTGCAGAACACCAGCCAGCTGAAGAAGGTTCGCAAGGACATCGCGCGCGTGCAAACCGTGCTGACTGAAAAGGCGAACGCGAAATGACTGAAGCTGCACAAACGGAAAAGTCGCTTCGCCGTACCCTGGTCGGCCGTGTCGTGAGCGACAAGATGGACAAGACCGTTACGGTCTTGGTGGAAAACCGCGTCAAGCATCCCCTGTACGGCAAGTACGTGCTGCGTTCCAAGAAGTACCACGCACACGACGAAGCCAACCAGTACAAGGAAGGCGACAAGGTCGAAATCCAGGAAGGCCGTCCGCTGTCGCGGACCAAGTCCTGGGTGGTTTCCCGGCTGGTAGAGGCTGCACGCGTCATCTAAGAACAACACGTTCTTAGCTTGACTTGCAAGTCCAGGATTATGTAGCTATAATCCTGGACTTCCGCTTTATTGCGTTCGCCTTAGCAGTACCACCCGGGCGGGCCTGTTGAGCGAGCCAGGGCCAAGCGATTCGACATCAGTCAAGTTGCCAGGCTCCTACCGACTTCAAAGTTGATCAACCCATACGGTGCTGGCGCAAGGCCGGAACCGACGGGACCAAGACTGACCGACGGGCGCTATGGCACCTGGCGGATTAAGTTGGGAAGACAAACACCATGATTCAGACAGAAAGCCGGCTCGAAGTGGCCGATAACACTGGTGCGCGCGAAGTGCTGTGCATCAAGGTGCTGGGTGGCTCCAAGCGCCGCTACGCAAGCGTTGGCGACATCATCAAGGTGACCGTCAAGGACGCAGCGCCGCGCGGTCGCGTGAAGAAGGGCGACATCTACAACGCCGTCGTCGTGCGTACCGCCAAGGGCGTGCGCCGCGCTGACGGTTCGCTGATCAAGTTCGACGGCAATGCCGCCGTCCTGCTGAACAACAAGCTCGAGCCGATCGGCACCCGTATTTTCGGGCCGGTGACTCGTGAACTCCGTACCGAGCGCTTCATGAAGATCGTGTCGCTCGCTCCGGAAGTGCTGTAAGGAGCCGACATGAACAAGATTCGCAAAGGCGATGAAGTCATCGTCCTGACCGGCAAGGACAAGGGCAAGCGCGGTACCGTGCAGGCCGTGCTCGGTGACAAGGTTGCGGTGCAGGGCGTGAACATCGCCAAGAAGCATGCGCGCCCGAACCCGATGCTGGGCACCACCGGTGGCGTGGTTGACAAGGTCATGCCGCTGCATATTTCCAACGTTGCGCTCGTGGATGCCAATGGCAAGCCGTCGCGCGTCGGCATCAAGGTGGAAGACGGCAAGCGCGTGCGCGTGCTGAAGACCACCGGCGCCGTCGTGGCAGCTTGATTCTGGGCACGTTTAGGAGTTGAGCATGGCAGCACGTCTGCAAGAGTTTTACAAAGAACAGGTTGTGCCGAAGCTGATCGAACAGTTCGGCTACAAGTCGGTCATGGAAGTGCCGCGCATCACCAAGATCACCCTGAACATGGGCCTTGGCGAAGCGATCAATGACAAGAAGATCATTGAAAACGCCGTCGGCGACCTGACCAAGATCGCCGGTCAGAAGCCGGTCGTGACGAAGGCCAAGAAGGCCATCGCCGGCTTCAAGATCCGCCAGGGCTACCCCATCGGTGCGATGGTGACCCTGCGCGGCGAGCGCATGTTCGAATTCCTCGATCGTTTCGTCACCGTGGCCCTGCCGCGCGTGCGTGACTTCCGTGGTGTGTCGGGCCGTTCGTTTGACGGTCGTGGCAACTACAACATCGGTGTGAAAGAGCAGATCATTTTCCCCGAAATCGAGTACGACAAGATCGACGCACTGCGTGGTCTGAACATCAGCATCACGACGACGGCAAAGAACGACGAGGAAGCCAAGGCACTCCTCGGTGCGTTCAAGTTCCCGTTCCGCAATTAAGGGGTAACCGTGGCTAAACTGGCTCTGATTGAACGTGAGAAGAAGCGCGCCAAGCTGGTGGCGAAGTACGCCGCCAAGCGCGCCAACCTCAAGGCCATTATCGACGACCAAGAGAAGTCGGAAGAAGAGCGTTACAGCGCGCGTCTCGAGCTGCAACAGCTCCCGCGCAACGCGAACCCGACTCGCCAGCGTAATCGCTGCGCGATCACCGGTCGTCCCCGCGGTACCTTCCGCAAGTTTAGCCTGGCGCGTAACAAGATCCGCGAAATCGCCTTCAAGGGCGAAATCCCGGGTCTGACGAAAGCCAGCTGGTAATTACGCACAGGCTACAGGAGAAACAGTATGAGCATGAGCGATCCTATCGCCGATATGCTGACGCGCATCCGCAACGCCCAGGGCGTGCAGAAGGCGTCGGTTGTCATGCCGTCGTCGAAGCTGAAAGTGGCAATCGCCAAGGTCCTGAAGGACGAAGGCTACATCGACGATTACGCCGTCCAGGAAGATGGCGGCAAGGCACAACTGAGCATCGGCCTGAAGTACTACGCCGGCCGTCCGGTGATCGAGCGCATCGAGCGCGTCTCGAAGCCCGGCCTGCGCGTGTACAAGGGCCGCAGCGACATCCCGCAAGTGATGAACGGCCTGGGTGTGGCGATCATCTCGACCCCGCAGGGTCTGATGACCGACCGCAAGGCTCGCGCCACCGGCGTGGGCGGCGAAGTTCTCTGCTACGTCGCTTAAGGAGAGAACCATGTCCCGTGTAGGTAAGGCTCCCATCGCGCTCCCCAAGGGCGCGGAAGTGAACGTGGCAGCTGGCGTGCTCTCCGTGAAGGGTCCGCTGGGTACGCTGTCGCAACCGATCCACAGCCTGGTCAAGGTCAATGTCGAGAACGACACGCTGACCTTCTCGCCGGCTGACGAGTCGCGTGAAGCAAACGCCCTGCAAGGCACCATGCGCGCCCTGGCGGCGAACATGGTCAAGGGCGTGACCACCGGTTTCGAGCGCAAGCTGAACCTCGTTGGCGTGGGCTACCGTGCCCAGCTGCAAGGCGCTGCGCTGAAGCTCCAGCTTGGTTTCTCGCACGACGTGATCCATGAGATGCCGGAAGGCGTGAAGGCGGAAACGCCGACGCAGACCGAGATCATCATCAAGGGTGCGGACAAGCAGAAAGTCGGTCAGGTTGCCGCGGAAGTCCGCGCGTACCGCCCGCCTGAGCCCTACAAGGGCAAGGGTGTGCGCTACAGCGACGAGCGCGTCATCCTGAAGGAAACCAAGAAGAAGTAAGGGGTGCAATGATGAACAAGAAAGACGCTCGTTTGCGCCGTGCACGTCAGACCCGCGCCAAGATCGCGGAGATGAAAGTCAATCGTCTGACCGTGTTCCGTACGAATTCGCATATTTACGCCCAGGTCTTCTCCGAGTGCGGCACCAAGGTGCTGGCTTCGGCTTCGACCGCAGAGGTGGAAGTGCGCAAGGAACTGGATGGCAAGGGCGCTACCGCCGCTGCCGCCACCGTGGTTGGCAAGCGCATCGCCGAGAAGGCGAAGGCTGCCGGCGTGGAAACCGTCGCGTTCGATCGCGCCGGCTTCCGTTTCCATGGCCGCGTGAAGGCCCTGGCAGACGCCGCCCGCGAAGCCGGCCTGAAGTTCTAAGCGCATAGAGAGAGATACGTCATGGCAAAGATGCAAGCAAAAGTCCAACAGGACGAACGCGACGACGGCCTCCGCGAGAAGATGATCTCGGTCAACCGTGTCACCAAGGTGGTGAAGGGTGGCCGGATTCTCGGTTTCGCAGCGCTGACCGTGGTTGGTGACGGCGATGGCCGCATCGGCATGGGCAAGGGCAAGGCCAAGGAAGTGCCGGTTGCTGTTCAGAAGGCAATGGACGAAGCCCGTCGCAAGATGGTCAAGGTCTCGCTGAAGAACGGCACGCTGCAACACGAAGTCGTTGGCAAGCACGGCGCCGCCAAGGTGCTGATGATGCCCGCCAAGGAAGGTACCGGCGTGATCGCCGGCGGCCCGATGCGCGCGATCTTCGAAGTGATGGGCGTCACCAACGTGGTGACCAAGTCGCACGGCTCCACCAACCCGTACAACATGGTTCGCGCCACGCTGGACGGCCTTCAGAAGATGAGCACGCCGGGCGAAATCGCCGCGAAGCGCGGCAAGTCGGTCGAAGACATCCTGGGTTAAGGTGAACGCAATGTCGCAGAAAACCGTAAAAGTGCAACTCGTGCGCAGCCTGATCGGCACGCGCGAGGATCATCGCGCCACCGTTCGTGGCCTGGGCCTGCGCCGCATCAACTCGGTGTCGGAGCTGCAGGACACGCCCGCCGTGCGCGGCATGATCAACAAGGTCTCGTACCTGGTGAAGGTTCTGGCCTGATCGGGACTTGGAGAGCAAGATGCAACTGAACAACCTGAAACCGGCTGCCGGTTCGAAGCACGCCAAGCGTCGCGTCGGCCGCGGTATCGGCTCCGGCCTGGGCAAGACCGCCGGTCGCGGTCACAAGGGTCAGAAGTCGCGTTCGGGCGGCTTCCACAAGGTGGGTTTCGAAGGCGGTCAAATGCCGCTGTATCGTCGCCTGCCGAAGCGCGGCTTCACCTCGCTGACCAAGGCGTTCACCGCCGAAGTCACGCTGCGTGACATCGAGCGCCTGGAAGCGGCCGAAGTCGACCTGCTGGTTCTGAAGCAGGCTGGCCTGGTCAGCGACCTGGTCAAGAGCGCCAAGGTCATCAAGGCCGGCGAGCTGACCCGCAAGGTGACGATCAAGGGTCTGGGCGCCACCGCTGGCGCCAAGGCCGCGATCGAAGCCGCTGGCGGCCAGATCGCAGCCTGACAAGGCATTTATCGCAGCATAGGCAGTCATAGTCGGAGCATCGTTTGGCCACGGCGAAACCCAATGCAAGCGCGCAAGCCAGGAACACGGCGAAGTACGGCGACCTCAAGCGCCGGCTGATGTTTCTGGTGCTGGCCCTGATCGTGTACCGCATCGGCGCTCATATTCCGGTGCCCGGTATCGATCCGGAGCAGCTTGCGAAGCTTTTCCAGAGTCAGTCGGGTGGCATCCTCGGGATGTTCAACCTGTTCTCGGGCGGGGCGCTGTCGCGCTTTACCGTCTTCGCGCTCGGCATCATGCCGTACATCTCGGCGTCGATCATCATGCAGTTGCTGACGATCGTGCTGCCGCAGCTGGAGTCGCTGAAGAAGGAAGGGCAGGCAGGCCAGCGCAAGATCACGCAGTACACGCGCTACGGCACCGTGGTCCTGGCCACGTTCCAGGCGCTGTCGATTGCGGTGGCGCTGGAGTCGCAGCCGGGGCTGGTGCTGGATCCTGGCCTGATGTTCCGGGCCACGGCGGTGATCACGCTGGTGACCGGCACGATGTTCCTGATGTGGCTGGGTGAGCAGATCACCGAGCGGGGTCTGGGCAACGGCATCTCGATCATCATCTTCGGCGGTATCGCGGCGGGCCTGCCCAACGCGATCGGCGGACTGTTCGAACTGGTCCGCACGGGTTCCATGAGCATCATCGCGGCGATCTTCATCGTGGCGATCGTGATCGGTGTGACCTTCGCAGTGGTGTTCGTCGAGCGTGGCCAGCGCAAGATCCTGGTGAACTATGCCAAGCGTCAGGTCGGCAACAAGGTGTACGGCGGACAGTCGTCGCACCTGCCGCTGAAGCTGAACATGGCAGGGGTGATTCCGCCGATCTTCGCGTCGTCGATCATCCTGTTCCCGGCAACGATCGCGGGCTGGTTCACGTCTGACGCGACTGGATCGGTGGGCGGGTTCATCAAGGACCTGGCTGCCACGCTGTCGCCGGGCCAGCCGGTCTACATCCTGCTGTACGCTGCTGCGATTGTATTTTTCTGCTTCTTCTACACGGCCCTGGTCTACAACAGCCGTGAAGTGGCAGACAACCTGAAGAAAAGCGGTGCCTTCATTCCGGGCATTCGTCCGGGCGAGCAGACGACGCGCTATATCGACAAGATCCTGGTGCGTTTGACGCTGGCTGGTGCGATCTACATCACACTGGTCTGCCTGTTGCCGGAATTCCTGGTGCTGCGCTGGAACGTTCCGTTCTATTTCGGCGGAACCTCCCTGCTGATCATCGTGGTCGTCACGATGGACTTCATGGCCCAGGTTCAGTCCTATGTCATGTCGCAGCAGTATGAGTCGCTGCTGAAGAAGGCGAATTTCAAGGGTAATCTGACCTTGCGCTGACTTCGGATCGGTACAGGCTAGGTATGGCAAAAGACGACGTCATCCAGATGCAGGGCCAGGTCCTGGAGAACCTGCCCAATGCGACGTTCCGAGTCAAGCTGGAGAATGGCCATGTAGTGCTGGGCCACATCTCCGGCAAGATGAGAATGAACTACATCCGGATTCTTCCGGGTGACAAGGTGACGGTCGAGCTGACCCCATATGATCTGTCGCGCGCACGAATCGTCTTCCGGACGAAGTGAGCGAACAGGAATTGAAGGAAGAGGAAAATTATGAAAGTGCTGGCTTCTGTTAAGCGCATTTGCCGCAACTGCAAAATCATCAAGCGCAACGGTGTCGTGCGCGTGATCTGCTCGTCGGATCCCCGCCACAAGCAACGCCAAGGCTAATCGGAAAGAGGATTGACGAATGGCACGTATCGCAGGGGTTAACATCCCGAACCACAAGCATACCGAAATCGGCCTGACCGCCATTTACGGTATCGGCCGCTCGCGCGCCCGCAAGATTTGCGAGGCCACCGGTGTACCGTTTGACAAGAAGGTCAAGGATCTGACCGACGCCGACCTGGAAAAGCTTCGTGACGAAGTGGGCAAGGTCACGGTCGAGGGTGACCTGCGTCGTGAAACCACGATGAACATCAAGCGTCTGATGGACCTTGGTTGCTATCGTGGCATGCGTCACCGCAAGGGCCTGCCCATGCGCGGTCAGCGTACCCGTACCAACGCACGTACCCGCAAGGGTCCGCGCAAGGCCGGCGTGGCTCTGAAGAAGTAAAGCCGAAGGCAGAGGAAGAAACTAATGGCAAAAGGTCCGAATAACGCCGCTCGCGCGCGTAAGAAGGTCAAGAAGAACGTTGCCGACGGCATTGCGCACGTCCACGCCTCGTTCAACAACACCATCATCACGATCACCGACCGTCAGGGCAATGCCCTGTCGTGGGCGACCGCCGGTGGCCAGGGCTTCAAGGGTTCGCGCAAGTCGACCCCGTTCGCTGCCCAGGTTGCTGCCGAGAACGCCGGCCGCGTGGCGCAAGACCAGGGCATCAAGAACCTGGAAGTGCGCATCAAGGGCCCTGGCCCTGGCCGTGAGTCGGCTGTCCGCGCGCTGAACGCGCTGGGCATCAAGATCGCGATCATCGAAGACGTCACGCCGATTCCGCACAACGGCTGCCGTCCGCCGAAGCGCCGCCGCATCTAAGCGATGGCGTGTCCGAGCCCGGTGGGTTTACCTGCCGGTTTCGGATATGGTAGTATCGCGCGTTGACCTGCTGCATTTGATGCGGCAGGTTTTCGTTTTGCATCGAGGGAATGTCGCATAAAGCACATTCCGGTGTCGATGCACTGTAAATGCTTTCAGCGTCGTATCCCGGCCCCAACAGGCCAGGTCGCGCTTCATAAGCCCACCGTCCGTCACGGTCTTCCCGGGTTTCCGGGAGGTACTGCGTTGGCGGACTCGCGGCGCGTCAAGAAGGCGCCGTGATCGATCAAAGGAAGACAACGTGGCACGTTATACCGGCCCGAAGGCCAAACTTTCCCGCCGTGAAGGCACCGACCTGTTCCTGAAGAGCTCGCGCCGCTCGCTGGCCGACAAGTGCAAGCTGGACAGCAAGCCGGGCCAGCATGGCCGCACCTCGGGTGCACGCACCTCGGACTACGGCAACCAGCTGCGCGAAAAGCAGAAGGTCAAGCGCATCTACGGCGTGCTCGAGCGCCAGTTCCGCCGCTACTTCGCCGAAGCCGATCGCCGCAAGGGCAACACCGGCGAAAACCTGCTGCAACTGCTGGAATCGCGCCTGGACAACGTGGTGTACCGCATGGGCTTCGGCTCGACCCGCGCTGAAGCGCGCCAGCTGGTTTCGCACAAGGCGATCCTGGTGAACGGTCAGACCCTGAACGTGCCGTCGGCCCAGATCAAGTCGGGCGACATCATCGCCATCCGCGAGCAGTCGAAGAAGCAAGTCCGTATCGCCGAAGCGCTGTCGCTGGCCGAGCAGTCGGGCTTCCCGACCTGGGTTGCCGTGGATGCCAAGAAATTCGAAGGTACCTTCAAGCAAGTTCCGGATCGCGCCGATATCTCTGGCGACATCAACGAAAGCCTGATTGTCGAACTGTACTCGCGTTAATCCGCGAGGCAGACGGCCCAGCGCTTGCGTTCTCCGCAAAGCTTCTCTTTCAGCCCGACGCGCGCTACGCGCGGTCGGGCTTCGCCCATCGTTACGATGGGTATTTTCAGGTTCCAAACGTCAGCCTTATCGGTGTAACGAGCCGAGGGTATTGAAAAGGACAACCTAATGCAAACAGCACTCCTCAAGCCAAAAATCATCGCCGTCGAGCCTCTGGGCGACCATCACGCCAAAGTCGTGATGGAGCCGTTCGAGCGCGGCTACGGCCATACGCTCGGTAACGCCCTGCGTCGCGTGCTGCTGTCGTCGATGGTCGGCTATGCCCCGACCGAAGTCACGATCGCTGGGGTGGTCCACGAGTATTCCACCATCGACGGCGTGCAGGAAGATGTCGTCAACCTGCTGCTCAACCTGAAGGGCGTGGTGTTCAAGCTGCACAACCGTGATGAAGTCACGGTGTCGCTGCGCAAGGATGGCGAAGGCGTTGTCACGGCTGCCGATATCGAGCTGCCGCACGACGTCGAGATCATCAACCCGAACCACGTGATCGCCCACCTGTCGGCCGGCGGCAAGCTGGACATGCAGATCAAGGTCGAGCAGGGCCGTGGCTACGTGCCGGGCAACGTGCGCAAGTTCGGCGACGAGTCGGGCAAGGTCATCGGCCGCATCGTGCTGGACGCCTCGTTCTCGCCGGTGCGCCGCGTGTCGTATGCCGTTGAATCCGCTCGCGTGGAGCAGCGTACCGATCTGGACAAGCTGGTGATGAACATCGAAACCGACGGTGTGATCTCGCCCGAGGAAGCGATCCGCCAGTCGGCCCGCATCCTGGTCGACCAGCTGTCCGTGTTCGCCGCGCTGGAAGGCACCGAGTCGGCAGCCGAGGCTGCTTCGAGCCGCACGCCGCAGATCGATCCGATCCTGCTGCGCCCGGTCGACGACCTGGAGCTGACAGTGCGTTCGGCCAACTGCCTGAAGGCCGAGAACATCTACTACATCGGCGACCTGATCCAGCGTACCGAGAACGAGCTGCTGAAGACCCCGAACCTGGGTCGCAAGTCGCTCAACGAGATCAAGGAAGTCCTCGCCTCGCGTGGCCTGACCCTCGGCATGAAGCTCGAGAACTGGCCGCCCGCAGGTCTGGAAAAGTAATTGTGGCGCGGGGGCGTTAGCCCCTGCACCGCGGTAACCGCCCTGGCTTCGGCCGGGGCTCGTATGACTACCGGCCCGCGTCCGCCCGTATCGGACGATAGAAGAGCTGGTCAAACACTTAACTGAAAGGAATCATCATGCGTCACCGTCATGGTCTGCGGAAACTGAACCGCACCTCGTCGCACCGCCTCGCGATGCTGCGCAACATGTCCAACTCGCTGTTCCAGCACGAGCTGATCAAGACCACCGTGCCCAAGGCCAAGGAACTGCGCAAGGTCGTCGAGCCGCTGATCACGCTGGCCAAGAAGGACACCGTTGCCAACCGCCGCCTCGCCTTCGCCCGCCTGCGCGACCGCGACATGGTCACCAAGCTGTTCACCGAACTGGGCCCGCGCTACGCCACCCGCCCGGGCGGCTACACGCGTATCCTGAAGTTCGGCTTCCGTCAGGGCGACAATGCGCCGATGGCGCTGGTCGAACTGGTGGATCGCCCGGAAATCACCGAAGCCCCGGCCGAAGAAGCCGCGGAATAAGTGCGTTTCCTGCCCGCTGCCGTCGTGAGACGGTTCCGGGCACACCGCTTACAATCGAGCCAGGCATCCGCCTGGCTCTTTTGTTTTGGGCGCCAGCCGCCCGTGCCACCCTTGCCAGCCGTACCAGGAGAGTGCCGATGCCCGATGCCAGCCAGTCACCCGACCCCGCGGAGGTGCTCGTGGTGATCACCAATACCCCTGATGCCGAGACGGCAGCGCGGCTGTCCCGGACAGTGCTGGAGGCGCGCGCGGCGGCCTGCGTGAACCGTCTGGCCCCGGTGGAATCCGAGTACTGGTGGCAAGGCGTGCTGGAGCAGGCGCGCGAATGGCCGCTGCTGATCAAGACCACGCGCGCGCGCTACGCTGCACTCGAGGCCGTGATCCGGCAACATCACCCCTATGACGTGCCGGAGATCATCGCCGTGCCGGTGACGGCGGGCTTTGCACCGTACCTGGCGTGGGTTGGCAGCGAGACGGATACCGGCGCGCAGGCGGCGGGATAATGGGCGAAGGGGGCTGCCGCGCAGCAGTAGGTACGGCAGGGCCCATCGGCCAGGACAGACAGGAAACAGCTTCATGAACATCGGTTTGGCACTTCCGGAGCGGGCACGCGGGCTGGTTCAGGCGCGGCATATTGCCGCAGGCCTGCTGGCGGTACTGGCCTGGCTTTGCCTGGCTGGTGCGGCGCTGGCGGCAACGGAGGACGACTTCCTGCCGCCGGAGCAAGCCTTCCGCTTCGCCGCGCGCCAGATCGACGACAACACCGTGGAGGTGCGTTTCGATGTCGCGCCCGGCTACTACATGTACCGGGAGCGATTCGCCTTTGCGACGGAGCCTGCCGCCGTGAAGCTCGGCACGCCGGACCTCCCGCACGGCAAGGTCAAGTTCGACGACACCTTCGGCAAGGAGATGGAGACGTACCGGGACAGCGTGACCATCCGCGTGCCGGTGGCGGCGGCGCCGGCGGACGGCAAGTGGACGCTGACGGTCACCTCGCAGGGCTGCGCCGACAAGGGCCTGTGCTATCCACCGATGGAAAGCGTCTACAAGGTCGGTGGCACCGGCCTGGCCGACCTGTTCGGCAAGCGCGGGCGCTCCGATGCGACCGCTGCCGCCCCGCTGCAGGCCCAGCCAGCCCAGCCGGCTGCCGCCGCATCGCTGCGTGCCGACGACTCCGACCGCATCGCCGGCGCGCTGGCGAGCCGCAACATGGGCCTGATCGCGGCGCTCTTCTTCGGCCTGGGCCTGCTGCTGACCTTCACGCCGTGCGTGCTGCCGATGGTGCCGATCCTGTCGTCGATCGTCATCGGCGAGCATGTCACGCGCAGCCGTGCGCTGGTGGTGTCGCTGGCCTATGTACTGGGCATGGCGGTGGTGTACACCGCCGTCGGCGTGGCTGCAGGGCTGCTGGGCGAAGGCCTGTCGGCCGCGCTGCAGACGCCATGGGTGCTGGGCCTGTTCGCCGCGCTGATGGTGGCGCTGGCACTGTCGATGTTCGGCCTGTACGAGCTGCAGCTGCCGCAGCGCTGGCAGGCGCGGCTGACGGAATCGTCCAACCGCCGCCAGGGTGGTCAGGTGGCTGGCGCGGCAGCGATGGGCGCGATCTCCGCGCTGATCGTCGGGCCCTGCGTGACCGCGCCGCTGGCGGGGGCGCTGGCCTATATCGCGCAGACGCGCGATGCGGTCATCGGTGGCGCAGCGCTGTTTGCGATGGCGATCGGCATGGGCGTGCCGCTGGTGCTGGTGGGCGTGGGTGCGGGCAACCTGCTGCCGCGCGCAGGCCGCTGGATGGAGGTGACCAAGCGCTTCTTCGGCTTCCTGCTGCTGGGGGTGGCGTTGTGGATGCTCGGGCCGGTGCTGCCGGCATGGACGACGATGCTGCTTTTGGCGGCATTGCTGCTGGTGGCCGCGGTGTTCCTCGGCGCCTTTGACGGGCTCGGGGCCGATCCGCGCAACCTGGCGCGCGTGGGCAAGGGGCTTGGTGTCTTGTTCGCGATCGCCGCGGCCATCGTGCTGATCGGCGTGGCGTCGGGCGGGCGCGATCCGCTGCAGCCGTTGTCGCACCTGAGCGCAGGCCGCGGTGGTGTGGAAAGCGCGGGCGCCGCTCAGGCGGTGCGCTTCGAGCGCGTGCGCAGCGTCGCGGAACTGGATGCCCGCGTGGCGCAGGCCGCCGCGGCCGGCAAGCCGGTGCTGCTCGATTTTTATGCCGACTGGTGCGTCAGCTGCAAGGAAATGGAGCGCATGACCTTCGTCGACCCGCGCGTGCGCGCGCGGCTGTCCGAGATCGTGCTGCTGCAGGCGGATGTGACCGCCAACAATGCCGACGACAAGGCGCTGCTCAAGCGCTTCGGGCTGTTCGGGCCGCCGGGGATCATCCTGTTCGGATCGGATGGGCGCGAGCGGCCGGTGCGGGTGATTGGCTACCAGTCGGCCAACCGCTTCCTGGAGAGCCTGGAGCGCGCCTTCGGCAAGCGCACCAGCACCTGAGGTGTACCTGCGCCTGCGCTAGTGCTCCAGCTGCCGCGCCACGGCCCACAGCGCGCCCAGCACCACCACCACCGCCCCCATCAGGCCGATCGACCACCAGAATCCGTCCGGCGCCTGCAGCCAGGGCATGCGCTCGAAATTCATGCCGAAGATGCCGGTGATCAGCGTCAGCGGCATGAACAGCGCCGTGATCAGCGTCAGCATGCGCATGGTGCGGTTGGTGCGGTGGGCCACCGCCGAAAAGTGGATCTGCACCGCCGACTCGATTGAATCCTCCAGCCGCCGCGCATGCGCGAGCACGCGCTGGATATGTTCCATCACGTCGTTGATGCGCACCAGCAACAGTTCGTCGCGACCCGGGACATCTACCGGGGTGCCGTGCTGGTCGCTGCTGTAGCGGTTGTCGAGCAGGCTGTCGCGGAATTCCTGCAGCGCGTCGCGCTGTTCCTCGCTCAGGTGCTCCAGCTTGCGCAGCTGGATGCGCGCGTCGAGCAGCCCCTCCCAACTGGAAAAACTGCGGCGCGAGTTCAGCAGCGCGCGCTGCCAGCGGTCGAGCTGGCGCGTCAGCGGGGCGCGCAGTTCCAGATAGCGGTCCACCATCGCATTGAGCAGGCGCAGCATCAGATCCTCGGGCCGGTTGGGCGGGCGCACGCCGTGCAGCAGCGTCTGGCCGTTGCCGCGCGCGGGCGACGCCTGCGGCCGCGGCGCCTGGCAGAGCTCGAGCAGGCGCTGGCGCACCTGGTCGACGGTGCGCGACGGGCCGTTGCGTACCGTGACCAGCAGCGTATCGAAGACGAAGAACGTGACCGGCTGCGTATCGATTTTGGCCAGTGCGGGCAGGAAGCCCGGCGGATACCGGCGCGCACGCGCCGTCGTCGCATCGCCAGACGCTCTGGGGTCATTGGCCGGCGTTGCCTCCTGCGGCTCGGCCTCGGCGATCGCGCGGCTGGTCTCGAAGGTCAGCTTGCGGAAGATCACCATGTCATACGCGTTGGTCGTGTCGAAATACGACGGATGCGCGGCATTGGTGGCGTCGGCCAGGTGCAGGTCGAGGACCGAAGCGCCGGCGAGCTGGCGCACGTTCTCGCGCCAGGCGTCCGGGGCAGCCGTGACTTCCTCGGTGGAAAAGTCCGCCCAGACGAACAGCGCGGCGGCATTGCCGCCGAGGAAGCTGGCCGCTTCGGTCAGCGAGGCGAGCGGGTGTACCTGGCTGGCCGAGAAGCCGAGCAGTTCCATAGGCGCTTGGGTTCCCACAGAGCGATAGAGCGATCGTGCGATGCAGGTCAGGCGGCCAGCAGGCGCGCGGCGTCGCGTGCGAAATAGGTCAGGATGCCGTCGGCGCCGGCGCGGCGGAAGGCCAGCAGCGATTCCATCATGACCTTGTCGTGGTCGAGCCAGCCGTTCTGCGCGGCGGCCTTCAGCATCGCGTACTCGCCGCTGACCTGATAGACGTAGGTCGGGAAGCGGAACTCGTCCTTCACGCGGCGCACGATATCGAGGTAAGGCATGCCGGGCTTGACCATCACCATGTCGGCGCCTTCGAGGATGTCCTGCGCCACTTCGCGCAGCGCTTCGTCGGTGTTGGCCGGGTCCATCTGGTAGGTCATCTTGCTGCCCTTGCCGAGGTTGGCGGCCGAGCCCACTGCATCGCGGAAGGGGCCGTAGAAGGCCGATGCGTACTTGGCCGAGTAGGCCATGATGCGGGTATGGATGTGGCCGTTGTCTTCCAGCGCCGTGCGCACCGCGCCGATGCGGCCGTCCATCATGTCGGACGGGGCCACGATATCGACGCCCGCGTCGGCCTGGGCCAGCGCCTGGCGCACCAGGATCTCCACGGTGGTGTCATTGATGACGTAGCCGTTTTCATCCAGCACGCCGTCCTGGCCGTGGCTGGTGTAGGGATCGAGCGCAACGTCGCAGAGCACGCCGAGTTCGGGAAAGCGGTCTTTCAGCGCCCGCACCGCGCGCGGCACCAGGCCGTCGGGATTGATGGCCTCGATGCCATCGGGCGTTTTCAGCGAGGGGTCGATCACCGGGAACAGCGCGAGCACCGGGATGCCGAGCTTGACGCAATCTTCGGCCACCGGCATCAGCAGGTCCACGGAGACCCGCTCGACGCCCGGCATCGACGCCACGGACTGGCGCTGGTTCTGGCCGTCGAGGATGAACACCGGGTAGATCAGGTTGTCCGGCGACAGGCGATGTTCGCGCATCATGCGGCGGGAGAAATCGTCGCGGCGCATGCGGCGCGGGCGGTACTCGGGGAAGGTCGACATGGCAGGCTTCTTGTGCTGGAGACGGGACAGAAATGTCCAATTTGCCAGCCGGCAAGCACTGCGCGCGCGGCGCAAAGTTGCCGGCTGAAGAAAAACTAAACTTTTATGCGTGCCCGCCATCATACTCGCGGACACTATGTGCGTTGCGCTTGCGTGGCGCGGTGTCCCCCGCTACTCCTCCCTGAGCGGGTACCCGCCCCAGCGGCGGGAAAGTTCGCCCCCGTTGCTTGCAACGGGGCTTTTTTTGCGCGCTGGCTACGCTGCGGCGTTATGCCGCAGGGTCTGTGGTGGCAGGAGGTTCAGCCGCCGTTGGTGCCGTGGCACCGTCCTGCGCCGCGTTCTTCTGCGCTTCCGGCAGGTTGAGCCAGCCGGCGATCACGCCCTGCGCTTCTTCGATGCCGCGACGCTTGAGGCTCGAAAACAGCTGTGCGGTCAGGGGCACCGGCGTTTCCAGCTGCTCTGCGTAGCCCTGCAGCATCTTGCGCGTCTCGCGCAGCGCCTTGGCGTTCTCGCTGTTGGTGAGCTTGTCGGCCTTGGTCAGCAGAACGTGGATCGGCTTGCCGGTGGGCAGGAACCACTCGACCATCTGGCAATCGAGATCGGTGAACGGACGGCGCGCATCCATCATCAGGATCAGTCCCGAGAGTTGCGGCCGCGTCTGCACGTAGTCGCTGAGCAGGCCCTGCCAGTGGTATTTGGCCGAGCCCGACACCTCTGCATAACCGTAGCCCGGCAGGTCGACCAGGAATGCCTGCGGGTCCGGTGCCTTGACCGGGGCCACCGTGAAATAGTTGATGTGCTGCGTGCGCCCGGGCGTGCGCGAGGAAAACGCCAGCCGCTTCTGGTTGCACAGGATGTTGATGGCGGTGGACTTGCCGGCGTTGGAGCGGCCGGCGAACGCTACCTCGGGCACGGCCGTGGCGGGCAGGTCGCGCAGGTGGTTGACGGTAATGAAGAAGCGGGCCTGGTGGAGAAGGGACATGCGCTGGAGAGGTAGGGCGGGGCGCCGCGCGGCGCGCATTGGCGCGGCCGTGGCCGGGGTACCGCCAAGGGTGGGCAGGGCTGCGGCGGGGCCGCTCGCCGGGTTTGATCTGGCGCAGCGCGAGACCGTTTCAACACGGCATAGCAGGGCGCAAGGCATCAATCCGGCACATAACTTATTGTACAATACGCCGGTTTACGGTCTCCTGACCGGGTGACGCGCGACATCCTTTGCCGCGTGGCTCGGCTGCCGTTGTCCGGACGGGAAGCCTCGTTGTGTCGTCCTATCGTGGGCACGGCCTTGTTTCGCATCACGCGTTGCACCTCGGGTGCCGCGGCGGCGGAGCAGGGGCTGGCGGAGGTCTGCCGCCAGGCAAACCGCAGCGGATCGGTCATCCGCGCGGGTCGCCCCGATGTCAGGCCTTTGCCCCGGCGCGTCCTCACCGCCGGCAGAGTGCCGGTCGGCATGCATCACGGTATCCAAAACAATTCAGAGAAGGTGTGCGAATGAACCGCATTGCGAAGATTCTGGGTGTCCTGGCACTGGCCGTTCCTGCAGCCGCCCTTTCCGGACTGGCATCTGCCGCAGAGCAGGCCGCCGCGAAGGCCGACCCGGCCAAGGGTGAGACGCTGTACACGCAAGGCGCCCCCGATCGCAATGTGCCTGCCTGCCTGAGCTGCCACGGCGCAGCCGGCAACAGCGCGGCCGCCGCCAACCCCAAGCTGGCCGCCCAGCATCCGGAATACGTCCACAAGCAACTGGCCGATTTCAAGTCCAAGGCGCGCAACAACGCGATCATGGTGCCGATGGCATCGGTGCTGACCGACGACGAAATGCGCAACATCGGCGCCTACCTGGCCAAGCAGCCGATCAAGCCGGCCACCGCCAAGAACAAGAACACGATCGAGGAAGGCCAGAAGATCTACCGTGGCGGCATCGCCGCCAAGGGCGTGCCGGCCTGCGCCGCCTGCCATGGCCCCACCGGCGCCGGCATTCCGGCCCAGTATCCGCGTATCGGCGGACAGTGGTCGGAATACACCGAGGCACAGCTGGTGGCGTTCCGCCAGGGCACCCGCAAGAATAATTCGGTCATGACGACCATCGCTGCCAAGATGTCGGATGCCGAGATCAAGGCGGTGGCGGACTACGTCGCCGGCGTCCGGTAACGACGTTAGCGCAGTACGCTGGCGCCGCCGGGCGCCGGCGCTTCGGCGTGCAGCCCGCGCGGCATGCAACCGAACGCGCCTGTCAAAATCGAAAAGGGTGGCCTGCTCGTTCAAGCAAGTCCACCCTTTTTCATTTCAAAGCAGCATGTTGTCTTAGGTGTCACTGCACATGTCGACCGCTTCCACTTCAGGGCTGCACCTGAAGACCTCTCACCGCGTGTTGCGCGACGCGGTCGAATTGTTGTCCTCGATGCGCTTCGCGATCGCGCTGCTGACGGTGATCTCCATCGCCAGCGTGATCGGTACCGTGCTCAAGCAGAATGAGCCGTATCCGAACTACGTCAACCAGTTCGGTCCGTTCTGGGCCGATGTGTTCCATACGCTATCGCTGCAGAAGGTCTACGGCTCGTGGTGGTTCCTGCTGATCCTGGCCTTCCTGGTGGTGTCCACCACGCTCTGCCTGGTGCGCAACACCCCCAAGATGATCGGGGACATGCGCTCATGGAAGGACCATGTGCGCGAGCGCAGCCTGCGCGCCTTCCATCATCGCGGCGAGTTCGACGGCGCGCGCGCGCGCACCGAGGCGGTCGGCAGGCTGTCGGCGCTGCTGCGCAACCGCGGCTACCGCATCAAGGCCGTCGACCATGACGGCGCCACGCTGCTGGCGGGCAAGGCGGGGGCCGCCAACAAGGTCGGCTATATCCTGGCGCATACCGCCATCGTGGTGATCTGCATCGGCGGCCTGCTCGATGGCGACATGCTGATCCGCGCGCAGATGTGGCTGGGTGGCAAGACCCCGATCAGCGGCAACGCGGTGATCAGCGAGATCCCGCCGCAGCACCGGCTGCCGGCGACCAACCCCGGTTTCCGCGGCAATGCCTATGTGCCCGAGGGGCAGACCGTGTCCACGGCCATCCTGAACGTCGCCGACGGCGCGCTGGTGCAGGACCTGCCGTTTGCGCTGACGCTCAAGAAGTTCTCGATCGACTTCTACGAGACCGGCATGCCCAAGCTGTTCGCCTCGGACGTGATCGTCACCGACCGCGTCACCGGCAAGCAGACCGAGGCCACCATCAAGGTGAACGAGCCGTTGATCGTCGACGGCATCGCCATCTACCAGTCCAGCTTCGAAGATGGCGGCTCGCGCCTGAAGTTCGTCGGCTACCCGATGCAGGGCACCGCTCGTGGCACCTTTGCCATCAATGGTGCCGTGGGCGGCAATGCGCCGCTGAAGGGCACCGGCACCGGCGCGGACAACGAAGGCGTGACGGTCGAGTTCAGCGACTTCCGGCTGATGAATATCGAGAACGTCACCGATGCCTCGGGCAAGCCTGACGCACGCGGCGTCGCGCGCAAATCGCTGAACGAGACGCTGGAAAAGCACCTGGGTGCCGCGGCCAGCGCCGACCGCGCCAAGACGCTGCGCAACGTAGGCCCGTCCGTGCAGTACAAGCTGCGCGATCGCACCGGGCAGGCGCGCGAGTACAACAACTACATGGTGCCGGTGCAGATGGACGGGCAGTCGGTGTTCCTGGCCGGCATGCGCGAATCGCCGAGCGAGCAGTTCCGCTACCTGCGCATTCCCGCCGACGACCAGGGCAGCGTTGCCGACTGGATGCGCCTGCGCGCCGCGTTGCAGGACCGCGCGCTTCGGGGCGAGGCCGCCCGCCGCTTTGCGCTGGCGTCGATGCCGGGAGACGACAAGGCCGACCTGCGCCGCCAGCTTGCCGAAAGCGCACTGCGCGCGCTCGACCTGTTTGCGGGCGCCACGCGCCCGACGCCGGACTCGCCCCCGGGCGGCTTCACCGCAATCGCGGCATTCCTGGAAAAGTCGGTGCCGCAGGCCGAGCAGCAGAAGGCCGCCGACGTCCTGCTGAAGATACTGAATGGCTCGATGTGGGAGCTGTGGCAGCTGGCGCGCGCCCAGGACAAGCTGCCGGTGGTGCCAAACAGCGCACAGAGCGGCACCTTCCTGCAGCAGGCGATCAGTGCGCTGTCAGACAGTTTTTTCTACGGCGCACCGGTATTCCTGCAACTTGACGAGTTCAAGGAGATCAAGGCCAGCGTGTTCCAGATGACCCGTGCGCCGGGCAAGAACATCGTGTATCTTGGCTGTCTGCTGCTGACACTGGGGGTGTTCGCGATGTTCTATATCCGCGAGCGCCGCGTCTGGATCTGGATCAAGGACAAGCCCGCCGAGGGAGACGCCGTGCCGTCCAGCAGCCATGTACTGATGGCGATGTCGACCCAGCGCCGCACGATGGATTTCGAAAAGGAATTCACGGCACTGCGCGACGACATCGGCCGTGCTGCCGGCGGGACCCCCGCGGAAACGCCACATCAAAACGGCAGCGATTAAACGAGCAGGTACGCTATGTCTTCAAATCTGAATCCCGGCGACCAAACCATGCGCGGCGCCACGCAAGCCACGCGCGCAACGCCTGCCCCTGGGGACGCCGGCGACGAGGCCTATCTCGAACCTTCCTTCCTGCGCCGGCTGACGTGGGTGGATTGGCTGTTCGCGCTGGCGCTGGCCGTCGGCGCGGGCGTTGCGCTGTCGCGATACGGGCAGTGGATGGATGGCTACGACAAGGCGGTGCTGATCGGCGCCGTGCCTACCTTTGCACTGCTCGGCTGGCACTGGAAGGCGGTACGTCCGCTGATGCTGGGGCTGACGGTGCTGTCGCTGTTCGCGATCCAGCTCTACCAGGGCCAGCTCGCGCGTGCGGACCAGGTGTTCTTCCTCAAGTACTTCCTGTCGAGCCAGTCGGCCATCCTGTGGATGAGCGCGCTGGTGTTCCTGTCCACGCTGTTCTACTGGGTCGGGCTGGCCACACGCTCGAACACCGGCTACAGCATCGGCAGCAAGCTGTGCTGGGGCGCGATCGTGCTGGGCTTCACCGGCATGCTGGTGCGCTGGTACGAGTCGTACCTGATCGGCACCGACATCGGCCATATCCCCATCTCGAACCTGTATGAAGTGTTCGTGCTGTTCACGCTGATCACTTCGCTGTTCTACCTGTACTACGAAGGCCGCTACGGCACGCGCGCGCTGGGGCCGTTCGTGATGCTGGTGGTATCGGCCGCGGTGGGTTTCCTGCTGTGGTACACGGTCACCCGCAACGCGCAGGAAATCCAGCCGCTGGTGCCTGCGCTGCAGAGCTGGTGGATGAAGATCCACGTGCCGGCCAACTTCATCGGCTACGGCACCTTTGCGCTGGCGGCGATGGTGTCGGTCGCATACCTGCTCAAGCAGCGCGGCATCCTGGCAGAACGGCTGCCGTCGCTGGAGCTGCTCGACGACGTGATGTACAAGGCCATCGCGGTCGGGTTTGCCTTCTTCACCATCGCCACCATCCTCGGCGCGCTGTGGGCGGCAGAAGCCTGGGGCGGTTACTGGAGCTGGGATCCGAAGGAGACCTGGGCACTGATCGTGTGGCTGAACTACGCGGCGTGGCTGCACATGCGGCTGATGAAGGGGCTGCGCGGGACGGTGGCTGCGTGGTGGGCGCTGGTCGGACTGCTGGTGACGACCTTTGCGTTTCTCGGCGTCAACATGTTCCTGTCTGGCCTGCATAGCTACGGCGAACTCTGACCGCCACTTACGACGCACCATGGTGCGATGCAAGAAAACCTGCCTCCGGGCAGGTTTTTTTTCGACTTTTTTACAAGGTGACGGAATAAAGGCATCACATCCGGTGTTTACTGTAGGAGCGGTGCCGGCTGGCGGCACCGGTTAGCATGGAGAACAAGATCATGGCACGTGTGCGTCTTACCTCTGCAGCATCCCTCGTTCGTCCCGCCGCGCTGGCGCTCGGCTGCGCGGCTGTCCTGCTCGCCGGCTGTTCCGGCATGGGCATGGGCGGCAGCAGCGCCGGCACCATGCCGCCCACGGTGAAGGTGACCGGTGGCGTGCTGACTGACCCGCAGGGCCTGACGCTGTACACCTTCGACCGCGACACCGCCAACAGCGGCAAGAGCGCCTGCAACGGCCCCTGCGCCACCAACTGGCCGCCGCTGATGGCCGCGCCAGGCACCAACGCGTCGGGCCAATACACCATCATCACGCGCGATGACGGCGGCAAGCAGTGGGCCTACCGCGGCATGCCGCTGTACCGCTTTGCCAAGGACGCCAAGCCTGGCGACAAGACCGGCGACAACCTCAACAACGTCTGGCACGTCGCCAAGCCCTGATGGGCTGATGCCCCGGACGTACTGAAGCAAGCCACGGCATGGAAGGCTTTGAAGGCCAGCTCGTCGCGCTGGCGCCGCGGCTGCGGCGCCACGCGCGCGGCCTTACCGGCGACTCGGCGCAGGCCGACGACCTGGTGCAGGACACGCTCGAGCGCGCGCTGCGCTACCGCTGGCGCTTCCGCCTGCGCCCCGGCGCCTGGTGGGGCGACGGCGCCGACGGCCTGTTGCCGTGGCTGCTGACCCTGATGCACCGGCTGCGCCTGAACAGCTTGCGCCGCAAGGACCTGGTGGTGGCCACCGATACCCTGCCCGAGGTCAGCGCGCCCGCGGCCGACCCCGGCCTGCGCCGCGATCTGCTGCAGGCGCTGGCGCAGCTGCCCGAAGCCCAGCGCGCGGTGCTGCTGCTGGTCAGCCTGGAACAACTGACTTATGCCGAGGCGGCGCGCGTGCTCGACATCCCGCAAGGCACGGTGATGTCGCGCCTGGCGCGTGCGCGCGAGCAGATGCGGCGGCTGCTCGACGGCGGTGCCCCCGCCCAGCCGATACCTGCCGCCAGCTCACTGCAGCGGGTGAAATGATGTCCGCGATCCACGAAGCCGATCTCCATGCCTACGCCGATGGCCAGCTGTCTGGCGCGCGCCGCGCCGCGGTGGAAGCGTACCTGGCGCAGCACCCGGATGCAGCGGCGCAGGTCGCCGCGTGGCGCCGCCAGGCCGATGCGCTGCACGGCATGCTGGATCCCGTATTGAACGAGCCGGTGCCGATGGCCGCGCTGCCGCCCGCCCTGCATGGCGAGCCGCGCCAGGCCGGGCGCCGCCGCGCGCCGCGCTGGACCATGGCGCTGGCCGCGAGCTGTGCCTCGGTGGCATTGCTGGCGCTCGGGGGCGCGCTCGGCTGGATGGCCCACGATCGCATGGACACCACCACCACCGTGGCGATGGCACCCGGCGAGCGCTTTGCGCGCGAGGCGCTTGCCACGCATGTGGTGTACGCGCCGGAAATGCGCCACCCGGTGGAAGTCGCCGCCAGCGACGAGGCGCACCTGATCGCGTGGTTGTCCAAGCGCCTCGGCATGGCGCTGCAAGTGCCCGACCTGCGCGCGCAGGGCTTCCACCTGATCGGCGGACGGCTGGGCGTGGCCGAAGGCGGCCCGTCGGCCATCCTGATGTACGAAGCGGACGACGGCACGCGCCTGTCGCTGCAGTTGCGGCGCATGGCGCAAGGCACGCCCGACACCGGCTTCCGCGTCGAACGCATGGCGCGCGAAGGTTCTCGGCGGCCGGCTCCAGGCCCGGCGCCGATGGCGTTCTACTGGATCGACCGCGACCTCGGCTTTGCGCTGGCCGGGCCGCTGGAGCGCGCCCGGCTGCTGACGCTGGCGCAGGCGGTCTACCAGCAATACCAGGGCGGCTAGCCCCTGGCGTGGTGACTACGCCGCATCGAAAAAATCTGTCAGGACTGGCCCGCACGCCACGACCAAGCACTGAGTCCAACCCTGCAAGCGCCAGGCAACGAGGAAAACCATGTTGATTCCTTCCCCCAAATGGCTCCGCGGCGGCGATATCGCCGCCGACGAGATCACCCCCCGCGATGTCTTCGAGTCGCGCCGCCGCATGCTCGCGCTGGCCGCTGCAGGTGCCGCCGGCGCCACGCTGGCGCCATGGTTTGCCCGCAACGCCTGGGCGCAGGGACAGCACGGCCCGAAGCTGGCGGCCACGCCCAACAACGCCTACGTCGTGACCGAGAAGCGGACGCCCTACGAGGACGTGACCAACTACAACAACTTCTACGAGTTCGGCACCGACAAGTCCGACCCGGCCCGCAACGCCGGCACGCTGCGCCCGCGCCCGTGGCAGGTGTCGGTGGAAGGGCTGGTGAAGAAGCCCAAGGTCTACGATCTCGATGAGCTGATGAAAGTCGCGGCGATGGAGGAGCGTGTCTACCGCCTGCGCTGCGTCGAAGGATGGTCGATGGTGATCCCCTGGATCGGCTATCCGCTGGCCGAGCTGATCAAGCGCGTCGAGCCGCAACCCGGCGCGAAATACGTGCAGTTCATCACGCTCGCCGACAAGAAGCAGATGCCCGGCGTCAGCAGCAGCGTGCTCGACTGGCCCTACAGCGAAGGCCTGCGCATGGACGAGGCGATGCACCCGCTGGCGCTGCTGACCTTCGGCCTGTACGGCGAGGTGCTGCCCAACCAGAACGGCGCGCCGGTGCGCATGGTGGTGCCGTGGAAATACGGCTTCAAGAGCGCCAAGTCGATCGTGAAGATCCGCTTTGTCGACAAGCAGCCGCCCACCAGCTGGAACCTGGCGGCGCCGCAGGAATACGGCTTCTATTCCAATGTGAACCCCGACGTCGACCACCCGCGCTGGAGCCAGGCGACCGAGCGCCGCATCGGCGAGGACCGCGGCGGCGGTTTCGGCGCGCTGTTCGCGCCCAAGCGCAAGACGCTGCCGTTCAACGGCTACGGCCAGCAGGTGGCATCGCTGTACCAGGGCATGGACCTGAAGAAGAACTTCTGATGCCGGGTGAACGCATGGCCTCCACTTCCAACGCAGTGACCGCCGCGGGCGGCGTGGCGCGCAAGCCGGCCGGCCTGGCTGCCTTGTCGCCGCAGCGCGTGCGCGCCATCAAGATCGTACTGTGGCTGCTGGCCCTGTTGCCGTTCATCCGCCTGCTTTACCTGGGCGCAACCGGGCAATATGGCGCCAACCCGCTGGAATTCGTCACCCGTTCCACCGGCACCTGGACCCTGGTGATGCTGTGCCTGACGCTGGCGATCACGCCGCTGCGCCGGCTGACCGGCTGGAACTGGCTGATCAGGCTGCGCCGCATGCTGGGTTTGTTTGCGTTCTTCTATGGGGTGCAGCACTTCCTGCTGTGGATCGGCGTGGATCGCGGCTTCGACCTGGCCTACATGATCAAGGACGTGTACAAGCGCCCCTTCATTACGGTGGGGTTCACGGCCTTCATGCTGATGGTGCCGCTGGCGTTGACGTCGACCAACGGCATGGTGCGCCGCCTGGGCGGCAAGCGCTGGCAGGCGCTGCACAGGCTGGTCTATGCGACCGCCGTGCTGGCGATCCTGCACTACTGGTGGCACAAGGCGGGCAAGAACGACTTCGGCGAAGTCTCCATCTATGCCGCGGTGATGTTCGTGCTGCTGGGGATGCGGGTCTGGTGGTGGGCGCGCAAGGGCAGGGCTGCCTGATGAACTGCAGCGCCGCAGCCGGCCCCATAGCCGGCTGCGCTGCGCAGATCAGTCCTGCAGCAGGCGCTCGTCGCGGAACAGGTCTTCGACCAGTTCGCGCTCGCGCACCAGGTGCACGCGGGCGCCGTCCACCATCACTTCGGCGGCGCGCGGGCGGGTGTTGTAGTTCGAGCTCATGGTGAAGCCGTACGCGCCCGCGGACATGACCGCCAGCAGGTCGCCCGGCTGCACCGACAGCGCGCGGTCGCGGCCAAGCCAGTCGCCCGACTCGCACACCGGCCCGACGATGTCGTAGGTCACCATCGCAGCGTCGCGCAGCGCGACCGGCTCGATGCGGTGGTACGCCTCGTACATCGCGGGGCGGGCCAGGTCGTTCATCGCCGCATCGACGATGCAGAAATTCTTGGCTTCGCCAGGCTTGAGGAATTCCACCTGCGTCAGCAGCACGCCGGCATTGCCCACCAGCGAACGGCCCGGCTCGAACAGCACCTCGCGGTGGCCGTGGCCTCGCGCGGCCACGCGTTCCAGCAGCGTGGTGGCAAAGCCGGTGATGTCGGGCGGGGTCTCGTCGGTATAGGTGATGCCGAGGCCGCCGCCCACGTCGATGTGCTCGAGGTTGATACCCTCGCGCTCGAGCGCCTCGACCACGTCCAGCACCTTGTCCAGCGCTTCCAGGTAGGGCTCGACCTCGGTGATCTGCGAGCCGATATGGCAGTCGATGCCGGTCACTTCCAGGTGCGGCAGCGCGGCCGCGGCGCGGTAGGTCGGCAGCACGTCCTCGAAGGCGATGCCGAACTTGTTACCCTTCAGGCCGGTGGAAATATACGGATGGGTCTTGGCGTCGACATCCGGGTTGATGCGCAGCGACACCCGGGCGCGCTTGCCGATACGGCCGGCAACCTCGTTCAGGCGGTCCAGCTCGGGGATCGACTCGACATTGAAGCAGCGTACGTCGTGCGCCAGCGCCAGTTCCATCTCCGCCGCGCTTTTGCCCACGCCCGAGAACACCACCTTGCGTGCGTCGCCGCCGGCGGCCAGCACGCGCTTGAGTTCGCCGCCCGAGACGATGTCAAACCCCGCCCCCAGCCTGGCGAACACTTGCAGCACGGCCAGGTTGGAGTTGGCCTTCATGGCGTACTGGACCTGCGCCTTGCGGCCCTGGCAGGCGGCGGCGTAGGCCTGGTACGCGGCGGTCAGCGCCGCGCGCGAATAGACATAGGTGGGCGTGCCGAACTCAGCGGCGATCTGCGCCAGCGGCACCTGCTCGACGGCAAGCGCACCGTCCTGGCGATGGAAAAAAGCGGTCATGGTTATCGGGTAGTGGGGGCGGCGGGCGACGATGCCGGCTGGCTGGCCGGAGCCTGCGCCGGAAGGGGCACCGCGTCGGTACGGCCCAGGCCGGGATCGGCCGCGGTGGGCGCAGTCGGCTCGGGCGGTACCTTGGGCATGGTCAGCGGCCCGCGGATGCCGCATCCGCCCAGCAGGGGCATCGCAAGGGTGGCGGCAAACGCCGATACAATCGCAACACGACGCAGCATCGGTTGTCCCATCGGTCGTCCTTTAGGCTGTTGGCATGACGTTGGCGGGGTCCGGCGCGGCCGGATCGCCGAGGCGCTGCGCAACATGAATTCTCAACAAAAAAGCCGTTCGCGCCACGTACGCCCGGTCCGGGCAGCGGCGGCAACGGCGGTCTCGGAGTTTAGCATGCCCCCCTTGAGCGAAAGCGAGTTCCTGGCCCTGGCCACCGAGGAACTGGACCGCATCGAAGCCGCGGTCGAAGCGGCCGCCGACGCGGCCGATGCCGATGTGGAAATCAGCCGCACCGGCAACGTGATGGAACTGGAGTTCGAGAACGGCTCCAAGATCATCATCAACAGCCAGGCGCCGATGCAGGAACTGTGGGTGGCGGCGCGCTCCGGCGGCTTCCACTTCCGCCGCGACGGCGAGCGCTGGGTCGACACGCGCAATGGCGGCGAACTGTACGCGGCGCTGTCGGGCTATGTGAGCGAGCAGGCCGGCGCCATCCTCAAGCTGGGCTGAAGCAAAGCACGCGTTGCGCAAAGAAAAAGCCGGCCATGGCCGGCTTTTCTGCATTCTGGCGATACTGCGGAGCAATCAGGCGCCGCCGAACATTTCCAGGATCTTCTTCTTCTCCTGCTCGGTATCCGGCGCCGGTGCCGTCGAGGATTCGTCCGGCTTGCCCGGCCACGGGTCGCCCAGGCCGACCGAGGCCACGCCGGCTCCGCCCGCGTTCTCCTCAAAGGTCCAGTCGCCGCCCACCATCAGCACGCCTTCGGGCGCCGGCCGCTCCGGCGACTCGGGCACGCCCTTGAGCGCCTTGCTCATGTAGCCGACCCAGATCGGCAGCGCCAGCCCGCCACCGGTCTCGCGCACGCCCAGGCTCTTGGGCTGGTCGTAGCCCATCCAGGCAATCGCCACCAGGTTAGGCGTGTAGCCGGCGAACCAGGCATCGACCGCATCGTTGGTGGTACCGGTCTTGCCGGCCAGGTCGTTGCGGCCCAGGCGCTGCTTGGCGCTGTTGGCGGTGCCAAAGCGGACCACGTCGCGCAGCATGGTGTCGGCGATAAACGCGGTGCGTGCGTCGAGCACGCGCACGGCATCGGTGCCGGCGCGTTGCGGATGGGTTTCGGAGATCACGTTGCCGCGCGCGTCCACAACCTTCTGGATCAGGTAAGGGTTGACGCGGTAGCCGCCGTTGGCAAACACCGAGTATGCGCCCGCCATCTGCAGCGGCGTCACGGCGCCGGAGCCCAGCGCCATCGGCAGATAGGCGGGATGCTTGTCGGCCTCGAAGCCGAAGCGGGTGATGTAGTCCTGCGCATACTGCGTGCCGATCGCGCGCAGGATCCGCACCGAAACCAGGTTCTTGGATTTGGCCAGCGCGCGGCGCATGGTCATCGGGCCTTCGAAGCGGCCGTCGTAGTTCTTCGGCTCCCACACCTGCCCGCCGGTATCGGGACCGATCGTCAGCGGCGCGTCGTTGATCACCGTGGCCGGCGAGAAGCCCTTCTCCAGCGCCGCCGAATAGATGAACGGCTTGAAGCTCGAACCCGGCTGGCGCCAGGCCTGCGTCACGTGGTTGAACTTGTTGCGGTTGAAGTCGAAGCCGCCCACCATGGAGCGGATCTCGCCGTCCTGCGGGTTCAGCGACACGAACGCGGCGGCTACTTCCGGCAGCTGCGTGACCGACCAGTTGCCCTTGTCATCCTGCGTCACGCGGATGATCGCGCCGGGGCGCATCTTCATCTTGGGCTGCGCGTTCGCCGACATAGACGGCGAGATAAAGCGCAGCGCCGAGCCTTCGATGGTCGCCACCTCGCCCGACAGCAGCGTGGCCTTGACCTGCTTGGATGACACGCTGGTGACCACGGCCGAGCGCAGGTCGCCGCTGCCCGGGTGCTCGACCAGCGCATCGTCGATCGCCTGCTCGCGCTCGGCCGGATCGGAAGGCAGGTCGACAAAGGCCTCGGGGCCGCGGTAGCCGTGCTTGCGCTCGTAGTTCATGATGCCGGTGCGCACGGCTTCGTACGCGGCATCCTGGTCGGGCTTGGTCAGCGTGGTGTAGACGGTCAGGCCACGCGTGTAGGTTTCTTCACGGTACTGCGCGTACATCAGCTGGCGCACGATTTCGGCGACGTACTCGGCATGGGTCGAGAACTCGTTGCCCTCGGTGCGCACCTTCAGTTCCTCGCGCACCGCCGCGTCGTATTGCTCGGGGCTGATGTAGCGCAGGTCGCGCATGCGCTGCAGGATGTATTCCTGGCGCACCTTGGCGCGGCGGGGGTTGACCACCGGGTTGTACGCCGACGGCGCCTTGGGCAGGCCGGCCAGCATCGCGGCCTCGGCCGGCGTCACGTCGCGCACCGACTTGCCGAAGTACACGCGCGCGGCGCTGTCGAAGCCGTATGCGCGCTGGCCCAGGTAGATCTGGTTCATGTACAGCTCGAGGATCTGGTCCTTGTTCAGGTTGGCCTCGATCTTGTACGCCAGCAGCATTTCGTAGATCTTGCGGGTGTAGGTCTTCTCGCTCGACAGGAAGAAGTTGCGCGCCACCTGCATGGTGATGGTCGACGCACCTTGCGACAGGCCCCCGCGCAGGTTGGCCAGTCCCGCGCGCATCACGCCGACGAAGTCGACGCCGCCGTGTTCGTAGAAGCGGTCGTCCTCGATCGCCAGGACGGCCTTTTTCATCACGTCGGGGATTTCGGCGATCGGCACGAAGTTGCGGCGCTCTTCGCCGAACTCGCCGATCAGCACATTGTCCGCCGTGTAGATCCGCAGCGGGATCTTGGGCCGGTAGTCGGTGATGGTGTCCAGCGAGGGCAGGTTGGGCGCGGCCACCAGCAGCGCATAGCCGAGCAGCAGCGCGATCATGACGGCACCGGCAACAACCAGCCCCACCGCCCAGAACATGAAGCGCGCCCAGATCGGGCGGCGGGCAGGATGCTTCTGTTGTGCTGTGGCCATAAGGAAAATACCTAGTCAGGGGTGCCGGGCATTATATCTTCCGGCATCGGGCGTGCCGGGCGCGCAGTGCCCCGCGCGTCGCTACAGTGCTGTTACAAGATGTAAGACAGCGGAAGGCGGCATGCAGGGCGAAGTTACATGCAGCAAGCTTAGGCGGAAGGGAACCCGACGACCGTGGGGTTTTGACAACGGATTGGCGAGAGCCGTCTGAAAAAGGAATCGTGGTCAGACCGGCACATTGCCACCGGTGCCGGTTTTTGTGAGAATCGGCCAACATATAAGAGCAAGTGTTTCGGTCAAGAAACAAGGCTCGCCCGATTAGAGCGTACAAGCCGTGGGCGAGTTCAAAGTCAGGGGGGTCACCTTGCGACGGGGCATTTTGTCGGGGCTTCTGCGCCGGACTACGGTCGGCGTGGATATCGGGTCTTCCAGTATCAAGGTAGTCGAGTTGTCCGTCGGTGGCGGCAAGCACGACTATCGGCTGGAAAAGTGCGCCAGCGAACTGCTGGACCGCAATGCCGTTGCCGATGGCAACGTCATCAACATTGAAGCCGTCGGGATCGCGCTCAGGCGTGCGCTCGGCAAGGCCGGCATCCGCTCGAAAGACGTGGTGCTGGGCGTGCCGTCCATGCTGACCGAGTCGCAGACCGTCAGCCTGCCGGACAACCTGTCCGAGGACGAACTGTATTCGCAGGTCGAGTCCGAGGCACACCGGCTCTATCCGCCATCGCAGGCGGTCAATTTCGACTTCGCCGTGATCGGCCCCAGCGAGACCGAGGGCGGCATCGGCGTGCGCGTCACCGCTGCCAACAGCGACCGCGTGCAGGAGCGCGTGACCGCCGCCGAGATGGCCGGGCTCAAGCCGCAGGTGATGGACGTCGAAGAGTACGCGGTGCAGCGCTCGATCGTGCAGATGCTGGGCGTGCCCCAGGAGATGTCCGAAGCCGATGCCCGCGCGCTGCCCGTGGTGGCGGTGGTCCACCTGGGCGGCAGCCGCTCCAAGGCGATCTTCTACCAGGGCTGGAAAGAGCTCTACGAACAGCCGCTGAACAGCTACGGCGACCAGCTCACGCAGAGCGCGGCGCGCATGTTCACGCTCGATGCGCTCAAGGCCGAGATCAAGAAGCGCAAGAACACGCTGCCCGAAGCGTGGCGCGCGCAACTGCTCAAGCCGTCGCTCGATGCGCTGGCGCTGGAAGTGCAGGCCGCGATCGGCAACTTCATCGCCAGCTCCAGCCTGGGACGCGTCGACGAGATCCTGCTGTCGGGCGGCCATGCCTCGCTGCTGGGCGTGCAGGCGGCGATCCAGCAGCAGACCAAGATCACCACCACGCTGGCGAATCCGTTCGCCAACATGGCGACCAACGCCAAGGTCAACGAGCGCTACCTGCAGCGCGACCTGCCGGCGTATATCGTCAGTGCCGGCCTGGCCCTGCGCGGCCTGCAATAACGCACCGGAGGCATTCGAATGTCCACGAACACGCTGCCTTCGGTCAACCTGCTGCCTTACCACGAAGCCCGCAAGGCGGCGCGGCGCAAGAAGGTCTATTCCCTGCTCGGCGGTGCGGCCGCGGCCGGTGCCGCCGTCGTGCTGCTGGGCGGGCTCTATATCGACGGTCGTATCGACTCCGTGGTCGCGCTGAACCAGGTGCTGAGCGCGGAGAACGCCAGGCTCGATGGCCAGATCCGCGAGGTCAACAACCTCAAGAAGGATATCGACGCGCTGCTGCAGCGCCAGAAGGCGGTGGAAAGCCTGCAGACCGAGCGCAACCGCCCGGTCCAGCTGCTGGAAGAACTGGTGCGCCAGGTGCCGGAAGGGGTCTACCTGACCAGTCTGAAGCAGGCGGGCGAGGCCTTCACCATCGCCGGCGTGGCCCAGTCCAACGAGCGCATCTCCGAACTGCTGCGCAACCTTGGCGACGTGCCGTGGCTGGACAAGGCCGAGCTGGTCGAGTCCAAGGCGGTCACGATGACCAACAACCTGCGCGAGCAGCGCCGGCTGTTCGATTTCTCGATGCGCTTCGCGTACCGCGCGCCGGAGGCGCCGGACGCCAATGGCAAGAAGGGTACGGCGGGCAATCCCGCCGGCGCACCTGCTTCAGCACCCGCTTCAGCTCCCGCACCTGCAGCCGCATCCGGAAAGGCAGCCTGACCATGGCGCTCAATACCGAAATCAACCTGGCCGACCTGACGAGCCAGTTCCGCGGGCTCAACCTCAACGAGCCGGAAACGTGGCCGGCCGCGCCGCGCGTGCTGTTCGCCGTGATGGCCGCGGCGCTGGTGCTGCTGCTCGGCTGGCAGTTCTACTGGAGCGGCAAGTTCGACGAGCTCGGCCGCCAGCGGCTGGAACAGGAAAACCTGAAGCAGGCGTACCAGACCAAGGTGGCGCAGGTGGCCAACCTCGACGCATTGCGCGAGCAGAAAAAGCAGGTCGAGCAACGCGTCGCGCTGCTGGAGCGGCAACTGCCCAACAAGACCGAGATGGACGCGCTGCTGGCCGACGTCAACCATGCCGGCGTGGCGCGCGGCCTGCAGTTCGAGCTGTTCAAGCCACAGGCGGCGGTGCTCAAGCCTTACTTTGCCGAGATCCCGGTGAACCTGCGCGTGACCGGCCGCTACCACGAGGTGGCGCAATTCAACGCCGACGTGGCCGCGCTGTCGCGGATCGTGTCGATGCAGAGCCTGCAGCTTGCCCATACCAAGGAGGGTGGACTCTCCATGGAGGCGGTCGCAATGGCGTACCGTGCGCTCGATCCTGACGAGCAGGCCGCGCAACGCAAGGCCGCCGCGGCTGCCGCCGCGGCCAAGACGGGAGGTGCCAAATGAGCCGCACCCATCGCACCCATTGCGCCCATCGTCCTGGCGGCCCGGCATGGCGGCGCCTGCGGGCATCGCCCCGCGTGATGGCGGCAGCGGCGCTGGCCGTCGGCCTGCTGGGCGCGTGTGGCGCCAGCGACGAAGACGCGCTGCGCCAGTGGATGGACGCCACGCGCAACGCCCGCGCCAAGCCGCCCGAGCCGTTGCCCGAAGCCAAGCCCTACGTGGCGCGCGAATATGCCGCGGCCAATGCGCCGGAGCCCTTCGCCCAGGCCAAGATCGGCGAACTGAACAAGACGCTGTCGGATTCGCCCGAAGCCGGGCGGCCGCGCCAGCCGCTGGAAGACTACCCCCTCGAGAATTTCAAGATGCTCGGGATGCTGAAGAAGCAGGGGGAAACCTTCGGCATCGTACGCGTCGATAACAAGATCCACCACGTAAAGGTGGGTCAGTATCTCGGCCAGAGTTACGGCCGGGTGGTCCGCATCACCGATCAGGAGATCGTGTTGCGCGAATTAGTCCGGGAGGGGGTATCCGAGTGGAAAGAGAAAATGACCAGCCTCAAGCTGGAGGTGTCGGCATGACCCCCGCGCGCTGGTACCGTGCGCTCGCGGGCGCCGCAAGCGCGACGCTCGCGCTGTTGCTGCTCAGTGCCGCACCGGCGGCACTGGCACAGAGCAACCGGATCAAGGCGGTGGACGTCAGCACGGTCGGCGAGCAGACCGTGTTCACGGTCGAACTCGAACGGCCGCTGGCGCAGAAGCCGATCGATTTCACCACCCAGAACCCGGCACGGCTCGCGATCGATTTTGCCGATACCGGCGTTGCCAACGGGCGCGCGCAGTATGACTACGGCGGCAAGCTGGTCAAGGCCGCCAACGTGCTGCAGATCGGCAACCGCACCCGCGTGATCCTCGAGCTTACCCGCAACGCCACCTATCGCACCGACCAGCGCGGCAATGTCTTCGTGGTGGCGCTGGATAATGTGGCGCCGGCGGTCAAGAACGCCGTGCCCACGTTCGCCCCGGCTGCGGCGACGACGCCTGCAGCCGCGGCGGCGCGGCCGTCGGTGCGCCATATCGACTTCCGGCGCGGCGCGGACGGGGCCGGGCGCGTGGTGGTGGACCTGTCCTCGCGCGATTCGGGCATCAATATCGCGCAGCAGGGTAAGAACGTGGTGGTCGATTTCCTCGGCACCACGCTGCCTGACCACCTGCGGCGGCGCTTCGATGTCAGCGACTTCGGCTCGCCGGTGCAGAGCATGCTTGCCTCCGACACCAACGGCAATGCGCGCCTGACCATCGAGCCGCGCGGCCACTGGGAATACAGTTCCTACCAGACCGACACGCAGTTCGTGGTCGAGGTGCGGCCCGTCAAGGAAGACCCGACCAAGCTGATCAGCGGCCCGGGCTACCGTGGCGAGCGCCTGTCGCTGAATTTCCAGAATATCGACATCCGTTCGCTGCTGCAGGTGTTCGCGGACTTCACCAACCTGAACATCATCACCAGCGAAAGCGTGCAGGGCAATATCACGCTGCGGCTGAAGGATGTGCCGTGGGACCAGGCCCTGCAGATTGTGATGGATGCCAAGGGGCTGGCGTCGCGCCGCAACGGCAATGTGCTGTGGGTGGCGCCCAAGGCTGAACTCCAGACCAAGGAAAAGCTCGAGCTCGAGTCGCAGCAGCAGATCAATGACCTCGAGCCCATCCGCAGCCAGGTGTTCCAGCTCAACTACCAGCGCGCCGAAGACGTGCGCCGGATGCTGTTGGGCATGGGTGCCGGCGGCGGCAGCGCTGTGACCCCCGTTGGGGCGGCGGGCGGCGCGGGGGCGAGTGCGCGCATGTTGTCCAAGCGCGGCTCGCTGACCGCCGATGCGCGCACCAACCAGCTGTTCGTGTCGGATATCGCCAGCAAGCTCGAAGAGGTGCAGAGCTTTATCGGCAAGATCGATATCCCGGTGCGCCAGGTCATCATCGAGGCGCGCATTGTCGAGGCCACCGATTCCTTCAGCCGCAACCTCGGCGTGAAGCTGGGCTTTGCCGGGCAGTACAACAACGCCAAGGTCGGCAACACCTATAACAACGTGCTGCCGGGCTCGACCTCGGACAACGGCCCGTTCCTGAGCCTGCCGGCCGCCTCGATCAACGGCACCAACCCGGCCAACATCGCGGTCAGCCTGTTCAACAGCGCGGCCACCCGTTTCCTGGCGCTGGAGCTGTCGGCGCTCGAGGCGGACGGCAAGGGCAAGATCATTTCCAGCCCGCGCGTGGTCACGGCCAACAACATCAAGGCGCTGATCGAGCAGGGCACCGAGCTGCCGTACCAGGCCGCCACCTCCAGCGGCGCCACCTCGGTGCAGTTCCGCAAGGCCAACCTGAAGCTGGAAGTGACGCCACAGATCACGCCTGAAGGCAATGTGCTGCTGGACGTGGACGTGAACAAGGACAGCGTCGGTATCCAGACCACGTCGGGCTTTGCCATCGACACCAAGCACGTGCAGACGCAGGTGCTGGTGGAAAACGGCGGCACCGTGGTGATCGGCGGCA
Organism: Cupriavidus sp. IK-TO18; assembly: GCF_015549295.1. NCBI lineage: Bacteria > Pseudomonadati > Pseudomonadota > Betaproteobacteria > Burkholderiales > Burkholderiaceae > Cupriavidus > Cupriavidus sp. IK-TO18. Next base: position 125,143 of record NZ_JADGMP010000032.1, on the reverse strand, counting down.
TCTACACGCAGACCGAGTCCAACGACACCGACAAGGTGCCGCTGCTGGGCGATATCCCGGTGCTGGGCTACCTCTTCAAGAACAACGCCAAGGTCCGCAACCGGACCGAGCTGCTGGTGTTCCTGACGCCGCGGATCCTGAACGAAAGCGTGTCGCTGCGGTGATCGCACCGGGGGTTCGACGCCGGATACAGTAGACTGGCAGGCCGCATCGACAGATGCGGCCTTTTTTGTTGCCGCCGGGCTGGACCGGTGGCCAGCCAGGCCAGGAGGAGGCCGGCATGCGCGGCAATACACGCGGGGATGTGGTCGATGCTGCATCCGGCACTTGCCGTGCGCACCACAACATAAGAAGATGATGCAGTTCCTAACCGGGGAGGGCGGCCCAGGCGCCGCGCTCCCGAACGACAGTCCCGTGACAGCTTCTGCGACAGGGTCGGCACCGCGCCCGCACCCCGATCGACAGGAATCCGACCGACCGGAATCCGATCGACCCAATCTCTTTTTCGTCGGCCTGATGGGCGCCGGCAAGACTACCGTGGGCCGCACGGTGGCGCGGCGTCTGCATTATCCGTTTTTCGATTCCGACCACGAGATCGAGGCGCACTGTGGCGTGCGCATCCCGGTGATCTTCGAGGTCGAGGGCGAAGCCGGCTTCCGCGACCGCGAGACCGCGATGATCCGCGAACTGGCCGGGCGCCAGGGCATCGTGCTGGCCACCGGCGGCGGCGCGGTGCTGCGCGCCGAAAACCGCGAGGTGCTGAAGGCCCGCGGCACCGTGGTCTACCTGCGCGCGAGCCCCCACGACCTGTGGCTGCGCACCCGCCACGACCGCAACCGCCCGCTGCTGCAGACCGAAGACCCCAAGGGCAAGCTCGAGGCGCTGTACGCCCAGCGCGACCCGCTCTACCGCGAGGTGGCGGATTTCATTATCGAAACCGGCAAGCCTTCGGTGGCGCAGCTTGCTAATATGGTGCTGATGCAACTCGAAATGGCCGGCTTCGCGATCGATCCCCCGCAACCGGCGCCGCAGGACCCCACCCATCCATGATCACGCTTGAAGTCGACCTGGGAGCGCGCAGCTACCCCATCCATATCGGTACCGGCCTGCTCGACAACGCCGAACTGCTGCGCCCGCACGTGCGCGGCCAGCACGCCGTCATCGTCACCAATGAGACCGTGGGGCCGCTCTATGCGGCGCGCGTCGAGGCCAGCCTGAAGTCGCTCGGCAAGATTGTGCGCACGGTCACGCTGCCCGACGGCGAGGCCTTCAAGCAGTGGGAAACGCTGAACCTGATCTTCGACGCGCTGCTGCAGGCCGGTGCCGACCGCAAGACCACGCTGGTCGCGCTGGGCGGCGGGGTGGTGGGCGACATGACCGGGTTTGCCGCCGCCTGCTATATGCGCGGCGTGCCGTTCATCCAGGTGCCGACCACGCTGCTGTCGCAGGTGGATTCATCGGTGGGCGGCAAGACCGGCATCAACCACCCGCTTGGCAAGAACATGATCGGCGCGTTCCACCAGCCCAACGCGGTGATCGCCGATATCGACACGCTGCGCACGCTGCCCCCGCGCGAACTGGCCGCCGGCATGGCCGAGGTGATCAAGCACGGCGCCATTGCCGACGCCGAGTACTTTGCCTGGATCGAGCGCAATATCAAGGCGCTGAACGACTGCGACCCCGAGCTGATGGCGGTGGCGGTGCAACGTTCGTGTGAAATCAAGGCCGGCGTGGTGGCGCAGGACGAGCGCGAGGGCGGCCTGCGTGCCATCCTCAATTTCGGCCACACCTTTGGCCATGCGATCGAGGCCGGCATGGGCTACGGCGCCTGGCTGCACGGCGAGGCGGTGGGCTGCGGCATGGTGATGGCCGCAGACCTCTCGCACCGGCTGGGCTTTATCGACACCGAGACCCGCGCCCGCATCCGCGAACTGACGCTGGCAGCCAACCTGCCGGTGGTGGCGCCGGAACTGGGCACCGACCGCTATATCGAAATGATGAAGGTCGACAAGAAGGCCGAGGCCGGCAGCATCAAGTTCATCCTGCTGAAGAAGCTCGGCGAGGCGTTCATCACCACGGTGCCGGACGCCGACCTGCGTGCCACGCTGCAGCACGCGGTGCTTAAACCTCCCACCGAGGCCACGGTCGCTTGAGTGACCGGTTATGCCTCGCAACCCAGGCCCACAAACCTACAGCCAACGGATTGCCGCATGACCGACTTTGAAAGCCACCTCGCCCCGTACGCCGCCCGCTCCGCGCAGACGCGCGGGCGGGTGCACGCCGAACCTGCGTCGCAGTCGCGCAGCGAATTCCAGCGCGACCGGGACCGGGTCATCCACAGCACCGCGTTCCGGCGGCTCGAATACAAGACCCAGGTCTTCGTCAACCATGAGGGGGACCTGTTCCGCACCCGGCTAACCCATAGCCTGGAGGTGGCGCAGATTGCCCGCTCGATCGCCCGCAACCTGCGCCTCAACGAAGACCTGGTCGAAGCCATCTCGCTGGCGCACGACCTTGGCCATACCCCCTTCGGCCACGCCGGGCAGGATGCGCTCAACGCCTGCATGAAGAACCATGGCGGCTTCGAGCACAACCTGCAGAGCCTGCTGGTGGTGGATGAGCTGGAGGAGCGCTATGGCGGCTTCAATGGCCTGAACCTGACCTTCGAGACCCGCGAGGGCATCCTGAAGCACTGTTCGCGCGTCAATGCCGCGGCGCTGGGCGAGCTGGGCCGGCGCTTCCTGGAGGGCACGCAGCCGTCGCTGGAGGCGCAACTGGCCAACCTGGCGGACGAGATCGCCTATAACAACCACGATATCGACGACGGCCTGCGCTCCGGCCTGCTGACGCTGGAGCAGCTGGACGAGGTCCCGATGTGGGCGCGCCATCGCGCCGAGGTAGCCGATGCCTTCCCCGGCGTGAATGGCCGGCGCGCCATCAACGAGACGGTCCGGCGCATGATCAATACGCTGATCGTGGACCTGATCGAGACCACCAGCCGCAACATCGCCGCCGCCAACCCGCGCAATATCGACGCGGTGCGGGCCGCCGGCCCCCTGGTGGGCTTCAGTCCCCAACTCCATGAGGAAGCGGCGGCATTGAAGCGCTTCCTGTTCCGGCACCTGTACCGGCATTACCTGGTGATGCGAATGTCGGCCAAGGCCCAGCGCATCGTCGGCGACCTGTTCGGGGCCTTCATGTCCGATCCGCGCCTGCTGCCGCCCCAGTACCAGGCCGGCCACGGCGCCGACCAGCCGCGGCTGATCGCGCATTACATCGCCGGCATGACGGACCGCTATGCAATCCGCGAGCACCGGCGCATCTTCGCGGTCAGCGAGGGCAACTGATACGCAAGGAAGGGCTTGGGCACCTTCGGATAATTGGGGACGGATCAGGCTATCATGCGGGCATCGACGCTCGCATGACCTGCCATGGCCCGCCTTCCCCGTTTCTCCCCCGCCGGACTTCCCGCCCTGGTGTTGCAACGTGGCAACAATCGCCAGGACGTCTTCGTCGGCCCGGACGATTACCTGCATTACCTCGACTGCCTGCGCATGGCCGCGCGCGAGCATGACCTCGCCGTCCACGCGTACGCGCTGCGGCCCAATCATGTCCACATCGTGGCCACGCCCAAGGGGGCGGACTCGCTAAGCCTGACCATGCAGGCGGTCGGCCGCCGCTATGCACGCTACTTCAATCGCGTGGCCAACCGCACCGGCACGCTGTGGGAAGGGCGCTTCCGCTCGGCGGTATTCGAACCGGCGCCATGGATGCTGCCGGCCATGCTGTATGTCGAAGGCAATGCGCTGCGCGCGGGTGAGGTCTCGACGCCCGAGGCCGACCGCTGGAGCAGCTATCGCCATCACGCCGGCATCGAGGCAAGCCCACTTGTGAGCGATCACTCCGCGTACTGGGAGCTGGGCAATACCCCGTTTGAACGCCAGTCGAATTACCGCATGCTGACCGCCGAGGGGCTTTCCGGCCGCACGCTGCAAGCGCTCCGCAGCCATGCCCACAGCGGTTGGCCTCTTGGTGACGAGGTATTCTTGGCGCAGCTTGAGCGGGGTGCAACGCGACGCGTGCAGCCGCTCCCGAAAGGGCGCCCCAAAAAGGTGCAAGTTTCGGCGGAAGAGGTGCTGCCCGCCACGCAAAAGTGATGTGTCCCCATTTAAGTCCGTCACCGAAACGGTGCGATATTAAATGTGTTCTGACCCCATTTAAAATTTTTGCGGGGTTTTCAGGATTCCCATATAGTTGCTCCACCCACAGTCATTGTGCGGCGCGTCACGCTCGTGTACGCCGCTGCGGCCCGCAGACAGCTTCGTCCCCATTTTCCTACCCGCCGGATCCAGTCCAGGGTGGATCTGATTAGAAAGCGCGCGGTCCCCGTTCCGGTAGTCCAGCAGTTCGCGCAGCCTTCACCGGAATTCAGCCCGTGGACCAAATGAAGAACCTTTCGGCCCAAGCGCAGACCAGCGAGCAAATCAGCGAGTCTTCCTCCGCCCTCGACCTGCACCAACTGCGTCCGCAGGCGCAAGGCATGTACGACCCGACCAACGAGCATGACGCCTGCGGCGTCGGCATGGTCGCGCACATCAAGGGCAAGAAGTCCCACGAGATCATTTCCCAGGGCCTGAAGATCCTGGAGAACCTGGACCACCGGGGTGCGGTCGGCGCGGACGCGCTGATGGGCGACGGCGCCGGCATCCTGATCCAGATTCCGGACCAGTTCTACCGCGAAGAAATGGCAGCGCAGGGCGTGAGCCTGCCGCCCGCCGGCGAATACGGCGTGGGCATGATCTTCCTGCCGAAGGAACACGCCTCGCGCCTGGCCTGCGAGCAGGAGCTGGAGCGCACGGTCCGCCTGGAAGGCCAGGTCGTGCTGGGCTGGCGCGACGTGCCGGTAGACGCCAACATGCCGATGTCGCCGACGGTGCGCAAGACCGAGCCGGTGATCCGCCAGATCTTCATCGGTCGCGGCCGCGACATCATGACCACGGACGCGCTGGAACGTAAGCTCTACGTCATCCGCAAGACCGCCAGCCACGCCATCCAGGCGCTCAAGCTCAAGCACGGCAAGGAATACTTCGTGCCGTCGATGTCGGCCCGTACCGTTGTGTACAAGGGCCTGCTGCTGGCCAACCAGGTCGGCGAGTACTACCTGGACCTGCAGGACCAGCGCGCCGTGTCGGCCCTGGCCCTGGTGCACCAGCGCTTCTCGACCAACACCTTCCCGGCCTGGGAGCTGGCCCACCCGTACCGCATGGTCGCCCACAACGGCGAAATCAACACGGTCAAGGGCAACGTCAACTGGATCAACGCGCGTACCGGCGCGATCTCGTCGCCGGTGCTGGGCGACGACCTGCCCAAGCTGTGGCCGCTGATCTACCCGGGCCAGTCCGATACGGCATCGTTCGACAACTGCCTCGAACTGCTGACGATGGCCGGCTACCCGCTCGTCCACGCGATGATGATGATGATCCCGGAAGCCTGGGAACAGCACACGCTGATGGACGACAACCGTCGCGCCTTCTACGAATACCACGCCGCCATGATGGAGCCGTGGGACGGCCCCGCCGCGATCTGCTTCACCGACGGCCGCCAGATCGGCGCGACGCTGGACCGCAACGGCCTGCGCCCGGCACGTTTCTACGTGACCGAGGACGACGTCGTGGTGCTGGCCTCGGAAGCCGGCGTGCTGCCGTTCCCCGAGTCGCGCATCGTTGAGAAGTGGCGCCTGCAGCCGGGCAAGATGTTCCTGATCGACATGGAGCAGGGCCGCATCATCGACGACAAGGAACTGAAGGACAACCTGGCCAACGCCAAGCCGTACAAGAGCTGGATCGACGCTGTCCGCATCAAGCTGGACGAGATCGACGCCAAGCCGGAAGACGTCGCTGCCGAGAAGAAGCCGGTGGCCAAGCTGCTGGACCGCCAGCAGGCCTTCGGCTACACCCAGGAAGACGTCAAGTTCCTGATGGCGCCGATGGCGCTGGCCGGCGAAGAAGCCACCGGCTCGATGGGCAACGACTCGCCGCTGGCGATCCTGTCGTCCAAGAACAAGACGCTGTACCACTACTTCAAGCAGCTGTTCGCCCAGGTCACCAACCCGCCGATCGACCCGATCCGCGAGAACATGGTGATGTCGCTGGTGTCGTTCATCGGCCCGAAGCCGAACCTGCTCGAGCTGAACAACATCAATCCGCCGATGCGCCTCGAAGTGTCCCAGCCGGTGCTGGACTTCAAGGACATCGCCAAGATCCGCAACATCGAGCACTACACCGGCGGCAAGTTCCGTTCGTACGAACTGAACATCTGCTACCCGACCGCGTGGGGCAAGGAAGGCATCGAAGCGCGCCTGGCCTCGCTGTGCGCCGAAGCCGTGGATGCGGTGCGTTCGGGCTACAACATCCTGATCGTGACCGACCGCCCGGTGGATGCCGACCACGTTGCCATCCCCGCGCTGCTGGCCACCTCCGCGATCCACCACCACCTGGTGGAGAAGGGCCTGCGCACGTCCACCGGCCTGGTTGTCGAGACCGGCACCGCGCGTGAAGTGCACCACTTCGCGCTGCTGGCCGGCTATGGCGCCGAAGCCGTGCACCCGTACCTGGCGATGGAAACCCTGGCCGACATGGCCAGCGGCCTGTCGGGCGACCTGTCGCCCGAGAAGGCGGTCAAGAACTTCGTCAAGGCGGTCGGCAAGGGCCTGTTCAAGGTGATGTCCAAGATGGGCATCTCCACCTACATGTCGTACACCGGCGCGCAGATCTTCGAAGCCATCGGCCTGTCGCGCGAGCTGGTGCAGAAGTACTTCCACGGCACGCCGTCGAACGTCGAGGGCATCGGCATCTTCGAAGTGGCCGAGGAAGCACTGCGCCTGCACAAGGACGCCTTCGGCAACAGCCCGGTGCTGGAGAACATGCTGGACGCCGGCGGCGAGTACGCCTTCCGCATCCGCGGCGAAGAGCACATGTGGACCCCGGACTCGATCGCCAAGCTGCAGCACTCGGTGCGCGCCGACGACGGCAAGGGCGCCTACCAGACGTACAAGGAATACGCAAACATCATCAACGACCAGAGCAAGCGCCACATGACGCTGCGCGGTCTGTTCGAGTTCAAGGTCGATCCGGCCAAGGCGATTCCGCTGGAAGAAGTCGAGCCGGCCAAGGAGATCGTGCGCCGCTTTGCCACGGGCGCGATGTCGCTCGGCTCGATCTCGACCGAAGCCCACACCACGCTGGCGCTGGCGATGAACCGCATCGGCGGCAAGTCCAACACCGGCGAAGGTGGCGAGGACGAGAAGCGCTACCGCAACGAGCTGCGCGGCATCCCCATCAAGCAGGGCGATACCCTGAAGAGCGTGCTGGGCGACGGCGTGATCGAGACGGACCTGGAACTGAAGGACGGCGATTCGCTGCGCTCGAAGATCAAGCAGGTGGCGTCGGGCCGTTTCGGCGTGACCGCCGAGTACCTGGCTTCGGCCGACCAGATCCAGATCAAGATGGCGCAGGGCGCCAAGCCGGGCGAAGGCGGCCAGCTGCCGGGCCACAAGGTCTCGGACTACATCGGCAAGCTGCGTTACTCGGTGCCGGGCGTGGGCCTGATCTCGCCGCCCCCGCACCACGACATCTACTCGATCGAGGATCTGGCGCAACTGATCCACGACCTGAAGAACGTCAACCCGTCGTCGGATATCTCGGTCAAGCTGGTGTCCGAAGTGGGCGTCGGCACGGTGGCCGCGGGCGTGTCCAAGGCCAAGGCCGACCACGTCGTGATCGCCGGCCATGACGGTGGCACCGGCGCCTCGCCGTGGTCGTCGATCAAGCACGCCGGCACGCCGTGGGAGCTGGGCCTGGCCGAGACGCAGCAGACGCTGCTGCTCAACGGCCTGCGCAACCGCATCCGCGTGCAGGCCGACGGCCAGATGAAGACCGGCCGTGACGTCGTCATCGGCGCGCTGCTGGGCGCCGACGAGTTCGGCTTCGCCACGGCACCGCTGGTTGCCGAGGGCTGCATCATGATGCGCAAGTGCCACCTGAACACCTGCCCGGTGGGCGTGGCCACGCAGGATCCGCAGCTGCGCAAGAAGTTCCAGGGCAAGCCGGAACACGTGGTCAACTTCTTCTTCTTTGTTGCCGAAGAAGCCCGCGAGATCATGGCCCAGCTGGGCATCCGCACCTTCGACGAGCTGATCGGCCGCGCCGACCTGCTCGACACCAAGGCTGGCATCGAGCACTGGAAGGCGCGCGGCCTGGACTTCAGCCGCATCTTCCACCAGGTGTCGCTGGGCGCGGACGTGCCGCTGTACCACACCGACGTGCAGGACCACGGCCTGTCGGCCGAAGCCGGCAAGGCGCTGGACCACGTGCTGATCGCCAAGGCCCGTCCGGCGATCGAGAAGGGCGAGCGCGTGTCGTTCATCCAGCCGGTCAAGAACGTCAACCGTACGGTGGGCGCGATGCTGTCCGGCGTGGTCGCCAAGCAGCATGGCCACGAAGGCCTGCCCGATGACACCATCCACATCCAGCTGCAAGGCACCGCCGGCCAGTCGTTCGGCGCGTTCCTGGCGCACGGCATCACGCTGGACCTGGTGGGTGACGGCAACGACTACGTCGGCAAGGGCCTGTCGGGCGGCCGCGTGATCGTGCGCGCTCCGCACGAGTTCCGCGGCGACCCGACCCGCAACATCATCGTCGGCAACACCGTGCTGTACGGTGCCATCGCCGGTGAAGCGTTCTTCAACGGCGTGGCCGGCGAGCGCTTCGCGGTGCGTAACTCGGGTGCGGTGGCAGTGGTGGAAGGCACCGGCGACCACGGTTGCGAGTACATGACCGGCGGCACGGTGGTGGTGCTGGGCGGCACGGGCCGCAACTTCGCGGCCGGCATGTCGGGCGGCGTGGCCTACGTCTATGACGAGGACGGCCTGTTCGACAAGCGCTGCAACACCTCGATGGTGGCGCTGGAAGCGGTGCTGGCCTCGGCCGACCAGGAGAAGGGCCAGCCCCAGGCTTCGTGGCACAAGGTCGACGGCAAGCGCGTGCTGGATGAAGTCATCCTGCGCAACCTGATCGAGCAGCACTTCCGCTATACCGGTTCCGAGCGCGCCAAGGCGCTGCTGGCTGACTGGACCACGGCACGCCGCAAGTTCGTCAAGGTCTTCCCGACCGAGTACAAGCGCGCGCTGGGCGAGATGTACGCCAAGGAACAGGCCGCCCGCGACAGCGACCGCGAAGCCATCGCGGCCTGAGCGCAGAACCAAGCAGCGATGGGCCGCGGCAGCCGCCGCGGCCCTGACAAGATACTGACCCCACCGCAGGCCCGGCGAAGCCGCCGGTCCCGCGCAGCATGACCAAGGACGCAACATGGGTAAGGCGACTGGCTTTCTCGAATTTCCGCGCCAGAATGAGGGCTACGAACCGGTAGTCAAGCGCGTGAAGCACTACAAGGAATTCGTGTTTGCGCTGTCCGACAGCGAAGCGAAGATCCAGGGTGCGCGCTGCATGGACTGCGGCATCCCGTTCTGCAACAACGGCTGCCCGGTCAACAACATCATTCCCGACTTCAACGACCTGGTGTACCGCCAGGACTGGAAGTCGGCGATCGAGGTCTTGCACCAGACCAACAACTTCCCCGAGTTCACCGGCCGCATCTGCCCGGCACCGTGCGAGGCCGCGTGCACGCTGGGCATCAACGAGCTGCCCGTGGGCATCAAGTCGATCGAGCACGCCATCATCGACAAGGCCTGGGAAGAAGGCTGGGTTGCACCGCAACTGCCGCGCCACAAGACCGGCAAGACCGTCGCCGTGGTCGGCTCCGGCCCCGCCGGCATGGCTGCCGCGCAGCAGCTGGCACGCGCCGGCCATGACGTAACCGTGTTCGAGAAGAACGACCGCATCGGCGGCCTGCTGCGCTACGGCATTCCCGACTTCAAGATGGAGAAGTCGCTGATCGACCGCCGCATGGAACAGATGCAGGCAGAAGGCGTGACCTTCCGCGCCGGCGTGATGGTGACCGATGGCGAACTGCCGGCCGGCATCAAGAACTACGCGCGTGAAACCATCTCGGCCCAGGCCCTGATGGACCAGTTCGACGCCGTAGTGCTGGCGGGCGGCGCGGAAGTGCCGCGCGACCTGCCGGTGCCGGGCCGCGACCTGGACGGCATTCACTTCGCGCTGGAAATGCTGATCCCGCAGAACAAGGAAGTGGCTGGCGATGGCGCCAACGACATCCGCGCCGAAGGCAAGAACGTGATCGTGATCGGTGGCGGCGATACCGGCTCCGACTGCGTGGGCACGTCCAACCGCCACGGCGCCACCTCGGTGACCCAGTTTGAGCTGCTGCCGCAGCCGCCGGAAGAAGAGAACAAGCCGCTGGTGTGGCCGTACTGGCCGATCAAGCTGCGCACCTCGTCGTCGCACGACGAAGGCTGCGAACGCGACTGGTCAGTCGCCACCAAGGAATTCATCGGCGAGAACGGCAAGGTCACCGCGCTGAAGGCCTGCCGCGTCGAGTGGAAGGATGGCCGCATGCAGGAAGTGGAAGGCAGCGAGTTCATCCTGCCGGCCGACCTAGTGCTGCTGGCGATGGGCTTCACCAACCCGGTGGGCTCGATGCTGGAAGCCTTCGGCGTCGACACCGATGCGCGCAAGAACGCCAAGGCCGCCACCGAGGGCGAGCGTGCTTACCACACCAACGTGCCCAAGGTGTTCGCCGCCGGCGACGTGCGCCGTGGCCAGTCGCTGGTGGTGTGGGCCATCCGCGAAGGCCGCCAGGCCGCGCGTTCGGTCGATGCATTCCTGATGGGGCATACCGACCTGCCGCGCTGATCCACAGCTCATTGCCGCAACAAAAAGCCCGCCTGGCGCAAGCCGGCGGGCTTTTTTCGTTGTGGACTCGGCGCCGCGGCGGGCCTCAGCCGGCCAGCGCCTTTTCCATCAGGACCGCGGCGGCGCCATAGTCCGCCAGCTTGCCAGCGTGCCGCGCCGCCGTTTCCACCGCCGCCGGCGCGTACCCGAGCCTGCGCCACCAGGGCGCCGCCGACTGTACGGCAATCAGCCGCGAATGCTTCAGTCCGGCCGCCAGCGCAGCCGCCTGCGCTGCCGCGTACAGGCGTGGCGCCAGCCCGCCGCCGCGGCCGCCAGGCGCCACGGCCATGTCGTGGACGAACCAGGTCAGGGGCGCCGGCGTTGGCGGCTGGCGCCAGCCGTCGTCGAGCACGCCATCGAGCGGGGGCAGGCTGGTCTCGGGCCAGGCGTGGGTGAACAGGTAGGCGGCCAGCGTGCCGGGCCGGTGCGGATCGTCGGCGACCCAGCAGGTGGTGGGGGAGAGCGCCAGCCGGCTGGCCAGCGCGTCGCGGCTTTCCAGCAGCACCTCGGTATAGCAGGCGGCCTGCACGGCCAGCACGGCGGGCAGGTCGGCGGCTGTCATGCGCCGCAGGGGAAACATCGTCATCGCGCGATTATAGCCGGCGGTTCATGCCGGGCCGCGGTGCGGCAGGCACTGGGCGGTGACCTGGTCATGGCGCGTTTGGCTAGGCTGGACAAGGCCTTCAGGGTTCTCCCGGCTATGGTTTACGTGCCTGTGGCCGTCCCGGCAATGTACTTACAATTTTCAAAAAAACAACTCACGGAAACCGCCTCGCGAATCCTTTTTCCCCAGAACCAGCTCGCCGTCCCCTCAGGGGATGGGTGGGAGGAAATTGATGACCGAAGTGCGCAATATGCCGCAGCTTTGGCGAGGTAACGCAAAGTTCGCGTCGTGGCAATCCACGTGGACATTGCTCCGGCGCTGGCTCAAGCCTTTCCTGTGCCTGTATGTCCTGGGCTGTGCCACGCTCGCGCTCGCCGTACCCGCGACGCCGGTGGTAGCCGGGCCGCAGTTGGTACGCAGCATGTCGTTCCCGAACCGGCCGATGCGCCTGATCGTGCCGTTCCCGGCCGGCGGCGTGGCCGACGCGGTCGCCCGCCTGCTGGCGGAGCGCCTGTCTGAGCGGCTGGGTGTGCTGATGGAGGTCGACAACCGCCCTGGCGCAGCCGGCACTACCGCCGGCGATGTCGTCGCCAAGGCCAGCTCGGACGGCCACACGCTGCTTTTCCACCAGGCCAATATGCTGATCCAGCCGGGGCTGGAGCCGGTGCCATATGACGTGGTGCGCGATTTCACCCCGGTGGCGCGGGTCGCCACCACGCCGCTGTTCCTGGTGATCGACGCCCGGCTGCCGATGCGTACGCCGGAGCAGTGGATGACCGCGGTGAAATCCAACCCGGCTTCCTACAGCTACGGCTATGGCCAGCCGGGCAGCCCCTCCCACCTGTACGCCCAGTACGCCGTGCGCGGCATCCGCAACGGCGTGCCGCTGGTCACCGCCAAGGGCGAGGCCGCGGTGGTGCAGGAGATGCTCGCCGGCCGCATCAGCGCCTGCTTCTGTTCGTATGCCGCGGTGCAGAGCCAGGTCCGCAGTGGCGGGCTGCGGCTGATCGGCGTTACCGGCGTGGCGCGCTCGCCGCTGGCGCCGCTGGTGCCAACGCTGCAGGAGTCTGGGTTGGAAGGGTACGCGGCGGCCGCCTGGTTTGGCGTGATGGCGCCCGCCAAGACGCCGCGGGCGATCGTTGCGCGGCTGGCAATCGAACTCGACGCGGTGATGTCCGAGCGCGAGGTGCGCTCCCGGCTGCAGGCCGCCGGGCTGACGACGCTGCGCGATTCGCCGGAGGCGTTCGCCACGGCGATCCGTTCGGAATCGATCCAGTGGCAGGTGATCCTGCGGGACGTCAGCCAGGTGCAGGAACCTTAAAGCGAGAATTTTCGCTCACAGAATCAGACCCTTTCCTATTGCATCGGTCGGCAGCGATGTGGTGCCCGGCACACGGGTGCCAGCAGGGCTAGGTAGTACACCTTATAATGCGCCCCTGTCCCGACCGGTGCCAACGTGACCGACCCTGCTCAAAACCTCGTCGAACTGAATGCGGTGGATTTCGCCTATGCGGACCACGGCAAGCCCATCCTGTCCGGCCTCACCATGCAGTTCCCGCGTGGCAAGGTGATCGCGGTCATGGGCGGTTCGGGGTGCGGCAAGACCACGGTGCTGCGGCTGATCGGCGGCCAGGTGCGCCCGCAGGCGGGCACGGTCCGCTTCGACGGCACCGATATCCACCGGCTGGATACCCGCGGCCTGTACGGGGTGCGGCGCCAGATGGGCATGCTGTTCCAGTTTGGCGCGCTGTTTACCGATTTGTCGGTCTTCGACAATGTGGCCTTCCCGCTGCGCGAGCATACCGACCTGCCGGACTCGATGATCCGCGACCTGGTGCTGATGAAGCTGAACGCGGTCGGCCTGCGCGGCGCCCGCGACCTGATGCCGTCGCAGATCTCGGGCGGCATGGCGCGGCGCGTGGCGCTGGCGCGCGCGATCGCGCTCGATCCCGCGCTGCTGATGTATGACGAGCCCTTCGCCGGCCTCGACCCGATCTCGCTCGGCCTGACCGCCCGCCTGATCCGCAGCCTCAACGACGCGCTCGGCGCGACCACGATCATCGTCTCGCACGACGTGCACGAGACCTTCCAGATCGCCGACTACGTGTATTTCATTGCCGACGGGCGCATCGCCGCGCAGGGCGAGCCCGAGGCGCTGCGCGCCTCCACCGACCCCTTCGTGCACCAGTTCGTCCACGCCGAGGCCGACGGCCCGGTGCCGTTCCACTATCCGGGACCGTCGCTGGCCGAGGACTTTGCCGGAGGTGCGCGGTGATCGGCTTCCTTGCCACCATCGGCGCGGCCGTGCGCCGCAGCGTGACGGGCCTGGGCCATGCCACGCGCATGTTCCTTGCCGTGCTGGGCCTGTCGCCGGCGCTGCTGCGCCGCTTCCGGCTCGTGACCGACCAGGTTTTCTTTGTCGGCAACCTGTCGCTGGTGATCATCGCCGTGTCGGGCCTGTTCGTCGGCTTCGTGCTCGGCCTGCAGGGCTATTACACGCTGAACCGCTACGGCTCGGAGCAGGCGCTGGGCCTGCTGGTGGCGCTGTCGCTGGTGCGCGAACTGGGGCCGGTGGTGACCGCGCTGCTGTTTGCGGGCCGCGCCGGCACTTCGCTGACCGCCGAGATCGGCCTGATGAAGGCGGGCGAGCAGCTGACCGCGATGGAAATGATGGCGGTGAATCCGCTGCAGCGCGTGGTTGCGCCGCGTTTCTGGGCGGGCGTGATCGCCATGCCGGTGCTGGCGGCGATCTTCAGCGCGGTGGGCATCCTGGGCGGCTACGTGGTCGGCGTGCAGCTGATCGGCGTCGACGCCGGCGCGTTCTGGTCGCAGATGCAGGGCGGCGTCGACGTGCGCGCCGACGTGCTCAACGGCGTGGTCAAGAGCTTTATTTTCGGCATTGCCGTGACGTTCATCGCCTTGTACCAGGGCTTTGAGGCCAAGCCGACGCCCGAAGGCGTCTCGCGCGCGACCACCCGCACCGTGGTGATCGCGTCGCTGGCGGTGCTGGGGCTGGATTTCCTGCTGACCGCGCTGATGTTCAGCAACTGAGGCCGCACCAGAAGCGCGGGCGATACTGACAAAAAAGACAGCGACAAGACACTACAGGGTTGAAGAAAGAGATTCCAATGAAAAAGATCACACTCGATTTCTGGGTGGGGCTGTTTGTTGCGGCGGGGTTTGTGGCCCTGCTGTTCCTGGCCCTCAAGGCGGGCAACATGAGCGCCTTTACCTTCCAGGACACTTACAGCGTGCAGGCCCGCTTCGACAATATCGGCGGGCTCAAGCCGCGCGCGCCGGTCAAGAGCGCCGGCGTGGTGGTCGGCCGCGTCGCGGCGATCCGCTTCGACGACAAGACCTACCAGGCCACCGTCGAGATGAACCTGGAGAAGCGCTACCAGTTTCCCAAGGACACCTCGGCCAAGATCCTGACCTCGGGCCTGTTGGGCGAGCAATACATCGGCCTGGAAGCCGGTGGCGACACCGCCATGCTGGCCGATGGCGCCCGCATCACCATGACGCAGTCCGCGGTGGTGCTGGAAAACCTGATCGGGCAGTTCCTGTACAACAAGGCGGCGGATGCCGGTGGTGCCAGCGGCTCGCCCGCGGCCGGCGCCAGCGCGCCGGCGCTGGGTGGGGATGCCAAATGAGGGTTGTCCCCCCCGTCAAGCCGGGCCGCGTTGCACGCCGCCCGGTGGCCGGCCTGATGGCCGCGGCGGCAGCCGCTGCGCTGATCGCCGGCTGCGCCACCGGCCCCACGGCCAACCCGAAGGATCCACTGGAGCCCTTTAACCGCGAAGTCTCGAAGATCAACGAGGACTTCGACAAGGGCATCCTGCGCCCGGTGGCCGAGCTGTACGCCGACTACATGCCGACGCCGGTGCAGCGCGCGGTGGAGAATTTCTTCTCCAACGTCAGCGATGCCTATTCGGCGGTGAACAACCTGCTGCAGGGCAAGCCCACGCGCGCCGCCGAGGATTCGATGCGGGTCGCGATGAACTCGGTGCTCGGCCTGGGCGGCCTGATCGACATCGCCACGCCGGCCGGCCTGCCCAAGTACAAGGAAGACTTCGGCCAGACGCTGGGTGTGTGGGGCGTGCCGCCAGGCCCGTACCTGGTGCTGCCGCTGTTCGGCCCGAGCTCGGTGCGCGATACCGGCGGCATGCTGGTGGACCGCCAGTTCGACCCGTCGGCCTATATCTACCCGGTATCGCTGCGCAATTCGCTGGCCGGCGTGCGCATCGTCGCGGGCCGCGCGCAGCTGCTGGGCGCGAGCAACCTGCTGGAGCAGGCGGCGCTGGACAAGTACTCGTTCCTGCGCGACTCCTACCTGCAGCGGCGCCAGTACCTGGTTTACGATGGCAATCCGCCGGAAGCCGACGACGCTGACAGCGATGGCGCCGCACCCGCAGCACCGGCTGCCCCGGATGACGCCGGCGAGAAGCCTGCTGGCGCCACCACGCCCGCGGCACCGGCACCTGCCGCACAACCGGCGGATGCGTCCGCGCCCGCGGCCACGCCGCCGGCCGATGCGTCGGCCCCGGCCGCCACGCCTCCCAAGGGCGACATCCAGCCGGAAAGCCAGAGCCTGCCGGTGCCGCCGGTGGAGCCGATGCAGCGTATCGTCCCCGGCGTGATCCGCATTCGCTAAGCGCCTTGTGCGCCAGTCCCGGGGGCCGGCGCCAGGCTGTGAATGCCCTGTCAGGGCTGAAACAATTTGTTTGGAAGTGGCGGAGAAGGCGCTGGTCCGTGCGACGCGCGGGCCGTGCTTATGTTCCAATCACCGCAAGGCCGCTGCCGGCAGGCGGCGCCAGTCCGGTGTACTTCGCCGGCAAACGTCTTTGAGAAAGAAGGAAAAATCCATGATTAAGCGACTGTTGGTCCCCTTCCTTACGGTAGTAGCCTTCGCCGGCGCTGCCCATGCACAGGTGTCGGGCACGGACGCCGCCACGCCGGACGGGCTGGTGAAGGCCGTGGTCAACGACGTAATGACGACCGTCAAGGCCGACAAGGACATGCAGGCCGGCAATATTGCCAAGATCACCGCGCTGGTCGAGCAAAAGATCATCCCCAACGCCAACTTCCAGAAGACCACGCAGATCGCGATGGGCCGCAACTGGTCGAAGGCGACGCCCGAGCAGCAGAAGCAGATCACCGAGGAGTTCAAGACCCTGCTGATCCGCACCTACGCCGGCGCCATCGCGCAGATCCGTGACCAGGCCGTGCAATACCGCCCGTACCGCGGCACGCCTGAGGACACCGATGCCACCATCCGCACCCAGGTCATCAACAAGGGCGAGCCGATCCAGATGGACTACCGCCTGGAGAAGACCGCGAACGGCTGGAAGGTCTACGACATCAACGTGCTGGGTGCGTGGCTGACCGAGGCCTACAAGGGCAGCTTCAATACCATCGTCGGCCAGCAGGGCGTCGAGGGTGTGATCAAGACGCTGCAGGACCGCAACCGCCAGCTGGCCAACGCCAAGAGCTAAGCCGCGGCGAGCGCGCGCCGCTGCAATGCAGCACAGCGCGCCGATCTTGCACTACAATGGCCGTTCGCGGCACTGGCTCCCGCCTCAGCGCGGGAGCTTTTGTTTGCGCCGCCTTGCTCTCCATCCAAGCCGATTACGTTTCCTGACGCCACCATGCTTTCGCTGGGTACCTCGCTGACCAACCAGAACGCCGCGGCCGTGCTGCGCGACGGGCTGGCGCGCGTGGCGCAGGGCGGGGCGCAGGGCAAGGTGCAGGTCGATTGCACGGGCCTGGCGCAGGTGGATTCCTCCGCAGTTGCCGTGCTGCTGGCGTGGCATCGTGCCGCAGCCGCGCGCAACCTGGCGCTGTCGCTGCGCGGGGTGCCGGCGCAGCTGTCGCAGCTGGCCGGCCTGTATGGCGTCGATGGCCTGCTGGGCCTGGCGAACGGCGCTGACGCGCTTTCCCGTCCGGGCCACCACCACCGACATTGATCCGGCATCGCCGGGCGCAGCGATTGCGTCCGAACGCGATGCCCCGGCGACGGCCTGGTGCGTCGCCGCGCCCAGCGGACCATCCGGTGGGGGATCAAGCGGGACCTACCCCTGATCCCCTATAATTCCGGGTTGTTCGCCCTTCCCCCCGCCTGATTCCGGTGCATGCCAAGCCGGCCCAGGAAATCCGGGCACACAGTAGTTCCCCATTCCAGGCGGCTGGCCCCCCAAAAAAGGCCGGACACGCCACAGACAACGGCCATGAAAGCCATTGAAATCCACGACGTCCGCAAGCGCTACCGCAACCTCCAGGCGCTCAAGGGCGTCAGCTTCACCGTCGAACGCGGCGAATTCTTCGGCCTGCTCGGGCCGAACGGCGCCGGCAAGACCACGCTGATCTCGATTCTCGCCGGCCTGAACCGCGCCGACTCCGGTGGCGTCCGTGTGCTGGGCCACGATGTCGTATCCGACTACCGGATGGCGCGGCGTATGCTTGGCGTGGTGCCGCAGGAGCTGGTTTTCGACCCGTTCTTCACGGTGCGCGAGACGCTGCGGCTGCAGTCCGGCTATTTCGGCCTGACCCGCAACGACGACTGGATCGACGAGATCATGGCCAACCTGGACCTGACCAGCAAGGCCGATTCCAATATGCGCCAGTTGTCCGGTGGCATGAAGCGCCGCGTGCTGGTGGCGCAGGCGCTGGTACACCGCCCGCCGGTGATCGTGCTGGACGAACCCACCGCCGGCGTCGACGTCGAGCTGCGCCAGACGCTGTGGAAATTCATCTCGCGCCTGAACCGGGAAGGCCACACCATCATCCTGACCACGCACTACCTGGAAGAGGCCGAGGCGCTGTGTGACCGCATCGCCATGCTCAAGTTCGGCGAAGTGGTGGCGCTGGACCGCACCAGCAACCTGCTGACGCAGTTCGCCGGGCTGCAACTGGTGCTGACTTTCGCGCAGGGCACCCTGCCGCATGCGCTGGAGCCGCTGCGTATGCCGGCCAACCCGGGCGAGCGCGCGGTGCGGCTGCGGCTGTCGGGCTACCAGGCGGTCGAGCCGATCCTGGCCGCCTGCCGCGAAGCGGGCTGTGACATCGAAGACATGGAAATCAACAAGGCCGACCTCGAAGACGTGTTTGTCCAGATCATGCGCCGCGAGGGCCACATGCCGGGCGCGCTGCCCGACCCCGCCATGGAGGCCGCGGCATGAAGCAGCCTGGCGAAATCGAACTGGTGGAAGACGCCCGCCTGGGCCCGATGGCCGTTGGCGGCCTGGTCGGCTTCCGGACCCTGCTGTACAAGGAAGTGCTGCGCTTCTGGAAGGTCAGCTTCCAGACCGTGGCCGCGCCGGTGCTGACCGCGGTGCTGTACCTGCTGATCTTCGGCCACGTGCTGGAAGACCGCGTCAAGATCTACGACCAGATCAGCTACACCGCCTTCCTGGTGCCCGGCCTGGTGATGATGAGCGTGCTGCAGAACGCCTTCGCCAACAGCTCGTCGTCGCTGATCCAGTCCAAGATCACCGGCAACCTGGTGTTCGTGCTGCTGCCGCCGCTGTCGCACTGGGAGATGTTCGGTGCCTATGTGCTGGCCTCGGTGATCCGCGGGCTGACCGTGGGCCTGGGCGTGCTGCTGGTGACGGCATGGTTTGCCAACCTGCACTTTGCCAACATCGGCTGGATCGTGGTGTTCGCACTGCTGGGCGCGGGCATCCTCGGTACGCTTGGCCTGATCGCCGGCATCTGGGCCGAGAAGTTCGACCAGCTCGCCGCGTTCCAGAACTTCCTGATCATGCCGGCCACTTTCCTGTCCGGCGTGTTCTATTCGATCCATTCGCTGCCGGCCTTCTGGCAGGCGGTGTCCCATGCCAATCCGTTCTTCTACATGATCGACGGCTTCCGCTATGGCTTCTTCGGCGTCTCGGACGTGTCGCCGCTGTTTAGCCTGGCGGTGGTGGGATCGGCCTTCGTGGTGCTGGCGGCGCTGGCGCTGCGGCTGCTGAAATCCGGCTACAAGCTGCGCCACTGAGCGCCGCCGCACTGACATCGCGCACATTCTGAATACGCTGAAGAGAACCCCATGCTGCCTACACCGGAACAAGTCAGGGAATACATTGCCCAAGGATTGCCCTGCGAACATCTGGAAGTCGAGGGCGACGGCCAGCACTTCTTTGCCACCATCGTCAGCAACGAGTTCGAAGGCAAGCGGCTGATCCAGCGCCACCAGCGTGTCTATGCCGCGCTGGGCGACCGCATGCGCGCCGAGATCCATGCGCTGTCGATGAAGACGCTGACGCCCGCCGAGTGGCAGGCAGGTGAGGGCAAGTAAGCTCAGGCCGTGCCGCACCGCGCCGCATGCGCGGTTGAAAACAATGATGCCGGGTCCAGGCCCGGCCAGAACCGACACAACATGGACAAATTCCAGATCCAGGGCAACGGTCCGCTACGGGGCGAAGTCCGCGTTTCGGGCGCCAAGAATGCCGCGCTGCCGATCCTGTGCGCGGGCTTGCTCACGGCCGATACCGTCTCGCTGGATAACGTGCCCAACCTGCAGGACGTGCGCACCACGCTCAAGCTGCTGCGCCTGATGGGCATGCGCGCCGAGCAGGATGGCGCCACCGTCGCGCTCAACGGCGCCGACGTCAACTCGCTCGAAGCCCCGTACGAGCTGGTCAAGACCATGCGCGCCTCGATCCTGGTGCTGGGTCCGCTGGTGGCGCGCTTCGGCGAGGCCCGGGTCTCGCTGCCCGGCGGCTGCGGCATCGGCGCGCGGCCGGTCGACCAGCACATCAAGGGCCTGCAGGCGATGGGCGCCGAGATCAGCATCGAGCATGGCTTTATCCATGCCCGTGCCCGGCGCCTGAAAGGCGCGCGCGTGGTCACCGACATGATCACCGTGACCGGCACCGAGAACCTGCTGATGGCCGCCACGCTGGCCGAAGGCGAAACCGTGCTGGAAAACGCCGCGCGCGAGCCGGAAGTCACCGACCTGGCTCACCTGCTGGTCAAGATGGGCGCGAAGATCGACGGCATCGGCACTGACCGGCTGGTGGTGCAGGGCGTCGACAGGCTGCACGGCGCCCGCCACAGCGTGGTCGCAGATCGCATCGAGGCCGGGACCTTCCTGTGCGCGGCGGCCGCGACGCTGGGCGAACTGGTGCTGCGCGACGTGCGCCCGGACCTGCTCGACGCCGTGCTCGACAAGCTGCGCGAAGCCGGCGCCCGCATCGAGACCGGCGCCGACTGGATCCGCCTGGCGATGCCGCACCGCGCCAGGGCGGTGAGCTTCCGCACCTCGGAATACCCCGCCTTCCCGACCGACATGCAGGCCCAGTTCATGGCGTTGAATGCCGTGGCCGAAGGCACCGCGCGCGTGACCGAGACCATCTTCGAGAACCGGTTCATGCACGTGCAGGAACTGAACCGACTCGGCGCCGACATCGCCGTGGAAGGCAACACCGCGGTGGTCAGCGGCGTGCCGCGCCTGTCCGGCGCCAGCGTGATGGCGACCGACCTGCGCGCCTCCGCCAGCCTGGTCATCGCCGGCCTGGTCGCCGAGGGCGACACCGTGATCGACCGTATCTATCACCTGGACCGCGGCTACGACCGCATGGAAGACAAGCTGTCTGCAGTGGGCGCCAAGATTCGCCGCATTGCCTGAGCACGAGGACTGACGCACGATGAGCCCCACTTTCAACGCATCGCCCAACCAGCTGACGCTGGCGCTGTCCAAGGGCCGCATCTTCACCGAGACGCTGCCGCTGCTCGAAGCCGCCGGCATCCAGGTCACCGAGGATCCCGAGACCTCGCGCAAGCTGATCCTGCCGACCTCGGACCCCGCCGTGCGCGTGGTGATCGTGCGCGCTTCGGACGTGCCGACCTACGTGCAGTACGGCGCCGCCGACTTCGGCGTGGCCGGCAAGGACGTGCTGATGGAGCATGGCATGGCCGGCCTGTACGCGCCGATCGACCTCAATATCGCCCGCTGCCGCATGTCGGTGGCGGTGCCGGCCGGGTTTGACTACGCCAGCGCGGTGCGCCAGGGCGCGCGCCTGGCGGTGGCCACCAAGTACGTGCAGACCGCGCGCGAGCATTTTGCGAAAAAGGGCGTTCACGTCGATCTGATCAAGCTGTACGGTTCGATGGAGCTGGGCCCGCTGGTGGGCCTGTCCGATGCCATCGTCGACCTGGTCAGCACCGGCAGCACGCTGCGCGCCAACAACCTGGTCGAAGTGGAAGAGATCGTGCAAATTTCGTCGCGGCTGGTGGTGAACCAGGCTGCGCTCAAACTCAAGCGCGAGCGGCTGGCGCCGATCCTCGACGCTTTCGAACGCGCTTCGGCGGCGCTGGTGTAGGGCCACATCGGGCCACATCAGGCCGGTACCGACCGAGAAGGAAAAGAAGTCATGAACGCAACCGTATCCGAAATGGAAAACCTGCCGATCCGCCGGCTTGATTCCAGCGAGCCGGGCTTTGCCGAGGCGCTGCGCCAGGTGCTGGCCTTCGAGGCCGGCGAGGACGAGGCCATCGACCGTGCCGCGGCACAGATCCTGGCCGACGTGAAGGTCCGCGGCGACGCCGCGGTGCTGGAGTACACGAAGCGCTTCGACCGCATGGAAGCGCCGTCGATCGCGGCGCTCGAGCTGTCCCAGACTGAACTGGAAGCCGCTCTCGAAGACCTCGAGCCCAAGCGCCGCGCCGCGCTGGAAGCCGCTGCCGCGCGCGTGCGTGCCTACCACGAGAAGCAGAAGATCGAGTGCGGCAGCCACAGCTGGGAGTACACCGAGGCCGACGGCACCATGCTGGGCCAGAAGGTGACGCCGCTGGACCGCGTCGGCATCTACGTGCCGGGCGGCAAGGCCGCCTACCCATCGTCGGTGCTGATGAACGCGATCCCGGCGCGTGTGGCCGGCGTGAAGGAGATCATCATGGTCGTGCCCACGCCCGGCGGCGTGCGCAACGAGCTGGTGCTGGCCGCCGCGCAGATCGCCGGCGTCGACCGCGTCTTCACCATCGGTGGCGCGCAGGCCGTGGGCGCGCTGGCCTACGGCACCGCGACGCTGCCGCAGGTCGACAAGATCGTCGGCCCGGGCAATGCCTATGTGGCCGCGGCCAAGCGGCGCGTGTTCGGCACCGTCGGCATCGACATGATCGCCGGGCCTTCCGAGATCCTGGTGATCTGCGACGGCACCACCGACCCCGACTGGGTGGCGATGGACCTGTTCTCGCAGGCCGAGCACGACGAACTGGCGCAGTCGATCCTGCTGTGCCCGGACTCGGACTACATCGCCCGTGTCGAAGCCAGCATCCAGCGCCAGCTGCCGACCATGCCGCGCCGCGACGTGATCGCTTCGTCGATCTCCGGCCGCGGCGCGCTGGTCAAGGTGCGCGACATGGAAGAAGCCTGCGAGATCGCCAACGCGATCGCGCCGGAGCACCTGGAAATCTCCGCCGAGAACCCGCGCCAGTGGAGCGAGAAGATCCGCCACGCCGGCGCCATCTTCCTCGGCCGCTATACCAGCGAATCGTTGGGCGACTACTGCGCCGGCCCCAACCACGTGTTGCCGACCTCGCGCACGGCGCGCTTCTCGTCGCCGCTGGGCGTCTATGACTTCCTGAAGCGCTCGAGCCTGATCGAGGTCAGCGAGGGCGGGGCGCAGATGCTTGGCCAGATCGCCGCCGAGCTCGCGTATGGCGAAGGTCTGCAGGCCCACGCCCGCAGCGCGGAATACCGTTTCAAGCGCAGTTGATTTACTGAACCAACGCAGTCAAACCAGGAGTTTCCATGTCAGCCGTAGAGCCCTCCCTGATCGAACGCATCATCCGTGACGACGTGCGCGCCATGGGCGCCTACCACGTCCCGGATTCGCACGGTCTGGTCAAGCTCGACGCGATGGAAAACCCGTACCGCCTGCCGCAGGAGCTGCGCCAGCAGCTGGCCGCGCGGCTGGGCGAGGTGGCGCTGAACCGCTACCCGGTGCCCAGCAGCGAAGCGCTGCGCGCCAGGCTCAAGGATGTGATGCAGGTGCCCGCCGGCATGGACGTGCTGCTGGGCAACGGCTCGGACGAGATCATCAGCATGCTGGCGCTGGCCGCGGCCAAGCCGGGCGCCACGGTGATGGCGCCGGTGCCGGGCTTTGTCATGTATGCGATGTCGGCGCAGTTTGCCGGGCTCGAGTTCGTCGGCGTACCGCTGCGCGCCGACTTCACTCTCGATCGCGACGCCATGCTGGCGGCGATGGCCGAGCACCAGCCCGCCATCATTTACCTGGCCTATCCGAACAACCCCACCGGCAACCTGTTCGACGCGGCCGACATGGAGGCCATCCTCCGTGCCGCGCAAGGCGATGTCTGCAACAGCCTGGTGGTGGTCGACGAGGCCTACCAGCCGTTCGCGCAGCAAAGCTGGATGCCGCGCCTGACGGACTTCGGCAACCTGCTGGTGATGCGCACCGTGTCCAAGCTCGGCCTGGCCGGCATCCGCCTGGGCTACCTGGCCGGGGCGCCGGAGTGGCTGGCGCAGATCGACAAGGTGCGCCCGCCCTACAACGTCAACGTGCTGACCGAGGCCGCCGCGCTCTTCGCGCTGGAGCATGTGTCGGTGCTGGACGAACAGGCCGCGCAACTGCGCGCCGAGCGCACCCGCGTGGCCGACGGCATGGCCGCGCATGCAGGCGTCACGGTGTTCCCAAGCGCCGCCAACTTCCTGCTGGCGCGCGTGCCGGATGCGGCACAGACCTTCGACCGCCTGCTGGCGCGGAAGGTATTGATCAAGAACGTGAGTAAAATGCACCCGTTGCTGGCCAATTGTCTGCGCGTCACGGTCAGCACGCCCGAAGAAAACGCGCAGTTCCTTGAGGCATTCGCAGCGTCGCTGCAGGATTAACACCATGCGTGTTGCAGAGGTCACCCGCAATACTTCGGAAACGCAAATCCGCGTTTCCCTGAATCTCGACGGCACCGGCCGCCAGAAGCTGGCGTCGGGCGTGCCGTTCCTCGACCACATGCTCGACCAGATCGCCCGGCATGGCATGTTCGACCTGGAGGTCGAAGCCACCGGCGACACGCATATCGACGACCACCACACGGTGGAAGACGTCGGCATCACGCTCGGCCAGGCCGTCGCCAGGGCCATTGGCGACAAGAAGGGCATCACCCGCTACGGCCACAGCTACGTGCCGCTGGACGAATGCCTGTCGCGCGTGGTGATCGACTTCTCCGGCCGCCCCGGCCTGGAATTCCACGTGCCGTTCACCCGTGCGCGCGTGGGCAGCTTCGACGTCGACCTGACCATCGAGTTCTTCCGCGGTTTCGTCAACCATGCGGGCGTGACCCTGCATATCGACAACCTGCGCGGCATAAATGCCCACCATCAGTGCGAAACCGTGTTCAAGGCCTTTGGCCGGGCACTGCGCATGGCGGTGGAGCTGGATCCGCGCGCGGCCAACACGATCCCGTCGACCAAGGGTACGCTCTGAGCTTCCTGAACCCGTAGGCGTGCCGGCTGGTTGCGGCGCCCGCCCACCTCTCTATCCAATACCGCCAGCGATGCTGGCAACCCGCAACCGATGGATACGCTCAAGTCGTTTATCTCGCTGCTGGCGCTGATCAACCCGATCGGGGCGATCCCGTTCTTCATCAGCCTGACCAGCCAGCAGACCGAAGCGGAAAAGCTGCGTACCATCAAGATCGCGTCGATCTCGGTGGCGATCGTGGTGGCGGTGTCGGCGTTGCTGGGGCAGCAGATCATCGAGTTCTTCAATATCTCGGTGGCATCGCTGCAGGTGGGTGGCGGCCTCATCATGATCATGATGGCCATGAACATGCTGAACGCGCAGACCGGCCGCACCAAGGCCACGCCGGAAGAAGAGGATGAGGCCGAGGTAAAGTCCAGCATCGCGGTGGTGCCGCTGGCGCTGCCGCTGCTGACCGGGCCGGGCTCGATCAGCACGGTGATCGTCTATGCCGGCAAGACCCAGCACTGGTACCAGCTGCTGATTTTGGTGGGCATTGGCGCGCTGCTGGGTTCGGTGGTGTACATGGTGTTCCGCGCGGCCGACCCGATCGCCCGGGTGATCGGCCGCACCGGCATCAATATCGGCACGCGCCTGATGGGGCTGATCCTGTCGGCGCTGGCTGTTGAATTCATCGTGGACGGGCTGAAGACATTGTTGCCTGTTTTGAAATCATGACTACCATAGCAATTGTGGATTACGGCATGGGCAACCTGCGCTCGGTGGCGCAGGCACTGCGTGCCGCGGCACCGGAAGCGGACGTGCGGGTGGTGGATGCCCCCGAAGGCATCCGCAGCGCGGATCGCGTGGTGCTGCCCGGCCAGGGCGCGATGCCGGACTGCATGTCGGCACTGGGCGCCTCGGGCTTGCAGGAAGCGGTGGTCGAGGCCGCCGGCAGCAAGCCGATGCTTGGTGTGTGCGTCGGCGAACAGATGCTGTTCGAGTTCAGCACCGAAAGTCGTGCTGGCGCGGACCGCACACCGGCGCTGGGGCTGATGCCCGGCCAGGTGGTGCGTTTTGCGCTGGACGGCATGACGCAGCCCGATGGCTCGCGTTTCAAGGTGCCGCAGATGGGCTGGAACCGGGTGCGCCAGGCGAAGCCGCACCCGCTGTGGGCCGGGATTCCCGACGACAGCTGGTTCTATTTCGTCCACAGTTACTACGTGCAGGCGCAGGATCCGGCCCATATCGCCGGCGAAACGGAGTATGGAGTCGTGTTTACCAGCGCGGTAGCCCGCGATAATATTTTCGCGACGCAGTTCCACCCCGAGAAGAGCGCGGCCCTGGGCCTGCAGCTGTACCGGAACTTCGTCCACTGGAATCCATAAGGCGCACCGGACACCCCGAATCGCTTGTTTGACGATTGTTCGACCGAGAACCAGACAGACCCGTCACCGGACCCTGACCCTTCACGCAACCCGTCAAGCGACCAGTTCCCGATCGAACATCGACCCCGACCTGACCGGCCTCGCCGGTCTCGCTCAACCTCACTTACTCAACCACGCTCGTCACGCATATGTTGCTCATTCCGGCCATCGACCTGAAGGACGGTCAGTGTGTACGCCTCAAACAAGGCGACATGGACCAGGCCACCGTCTTTTCCGAAGATCCCGCCGCCATGGCACGCCACTGGGTGGAGCAGGGCGCGCGGCGCCTCCACCTGGTGGACCTGAACGGCGCGTTCGTGGGCAAGCCCCGCAACGAGGCAGCCATCAAGGCCATCATCGCCGAGGTCGGCGATGAGATCCCGGTGCAACTGGGGGGCGGTATCCGCGACCTGAACACCATCGAACGCTGGCTGGACGACGGCTTGTCGTACGTCATCATCGGCACCGCGGCGGTGAAGAATCCCGGCTTCCTGAAGGACGCCTGCTCGGCCTTCGGCGGCCACATCATCGTCGGCCTCGATGCCAAGGACGGCAAGGTCGCCACCGACGGCTGGAGCAAGCTGACCGGGCATGAAGTGGCGGACCTGGCGCGCAAGTATGAAGACTACGGTGTCGAAGCCATCATCTATACCGACATCGGCCGCGACGGCATGCTGCAGGGGATCAATATCGACGCCACCGTCAAGCTGGCGCAGTCGATGTCGATCCCGGTGATCGCCAGCGGCGGCCTGTCCAACCTGGCGGATATCGACAACCTGTGCGCGGTCGAGGGCGAGGGTGTGGAAGGCGTCATCTGTGGCCGCGCGATCTACTCCGGTGATCTGAACTTTGCCGATGCGCAGGCCCGTGCCGACAAGCTGCGCGACGGCCAGTAAGGCCAACGCGGGCCCAACGCAAGCCAACGCGCCCGCGGGCGCAGCCGCTGTCGCACCGGTGCCTTGCCGGCGCGGCGGCGGACAAGGACTCTCATGCTAGCCAAACGTATCATCCCCTGCCTGGACGTGACCAACGGGCGGGTGGTCAAGGGCGTCAACTTCGTCGAGCTGCGCGATGCGGGCGACCCCGTGGAAATCGCGCGCCGCTATGACGAGCAGGGCGCCGACGAAATCACATTCCTCGACATCACCGCCACCAGCGACGGGCGCGACCTGATGCTGCATATCATCGAGGACGTCGCCTCGCAGGTGTTCATTCCGCTGACGGTCGGCGGCGGCGTGCGCACGGTCGAAGACGTGCGGCGCCTGCTCAATGCCGGCGCGGACAAGATCAGCGTCAACTCGTCGGCCATCGCCAACCCGCAGCTGGTGTCCGACGCCACCGCCAAATACGGTTCGCAGTGCATCGTGGTGGCGATCGATGCCAAGCGCAGCTCCGCCCCGGGCGAGCCGTCGCGCTGGGAAGTCTTCACCCACGGCGGGCGCAAGGCTACCGGCCTGGACGCGGTCGAATGGGCGCGTGAAATGGCCGCGCGCGGCGCCGGCGAGATCCTGCTGACCAGCATGGACCGCGACGGCACCAAGAGCGGCTTCGACCTGGAACTGACCCGCGCCGTCAGCGACGCGGTGCCGGTGCCGGTGATCGCCTCGGGCGGCGTCGGCGGGCTGCAGGACCTCGCCGACGGCATCACCAAGGGCCGCGCCGACGCGGTGCTGGCCGCCAGCATCTTCCACTACGGCCAGCATACCGTGGGCGAAGCCAAGGCATTCATGGCCCGCGAGGGCATTCCCGTGCGGATCTGATCATGGCAAAGAAGTGGCTCAACAAGGTCAAGTGGGACGATAACGGCCTGGTGCCGGTGATCGTGCAGGAAGTGGGTTCGAACGACGTGCTGATGTTCGCGTTCATGAACCGCGACGCGCTGCAGCGCACCGTGGAACTGGGCGAGGCCGTGTTCTGGTCGCGCTCGCGCAAGCGCCTGTGGCACAAGGGCGAAGAGTCCGGCCACGTGCAGAAGGTGCATGAGATCCGCCTCGACTGCGACGAGGACGTGGTGCTGCTCAAGGTCACGCAGGTGGACAGCATCGCCTGCCATACCGGGCGCCATTCCTGCTTCTTCCAGAAATTCGAGGGCGATGCGGAGGCGGGTGACTGGCAGACCGTCGAGCCCGTGTTGAAAGACCCTGCACAGATCTATACCAAGCCATGAGCGACACCCAACCGAGCAGCAGCGATGTGCTGGCACGCGTGGCCGAAGTGCTCGAATCGCGCAAGCCCGCCAATGGCGGCGACCCCGCCAAGTCCTATGTTGCCAAGCTGTACAGCAAGGGCGACGACGCGATCCTGAAGAAGATCGGCGAGGAAGCCACCGAGACCGTGATGGCGGCCAAGGACGCGCGCGCTGCCGGCCACAGCGGCAGCGAGGCCGGCAAGCTGGTCTATGAGGTGGCGGACCTGTGGTTCCACACCCTGGTGTTGCTGGCAAACTTCGGGCTGGGCCCGGACGACGTGGTCAACGAACTGGCACGGCGAGAAGGGCTCT
The DNA here is from genome assembly GCF_015549295.1 of Cupriavidus sp. IK-TO18. Taxonomy (NCBI): domain Bacteria; kingdom Pseudomonadati; phylum Pseudomonadota; class Betaproteobacteria; order Burkholderiales; family Burkholderiaceae; genus Cupriavidus; species Cupriavidus sp. IK-TO18. The sequence continues at coordinate 96,326 of NZ_JADGMP010000032.1, read as the reverse complement.
CCGGCCTGGAAGAAAAAGCCCGGCGCAAGGAAGAGGGCTGACCTGCTGACCAGTCGCTGTGCTGGCCAGTTTCCCGCCTGCCGCGAGGCAGGCCATCGCAGAACAAGGGCAAACATGGCGAACGACTATACCGCGCAGGTTACCGGCCCCAGCAGCGAACAGCAGAGCAGCCTGCGCAAGCTGCTGCATATCCTGTACGCGCTGTACGCGATCTTCTGGCTGACCGGCGGCATTACCGCGCTGATCGCTATCATCATCGACTACGTCAAGCGCGACGACGCGCGCGGTTCGCTGTATGCCTCGCACTTCGCATGGCAGATCCGCTCGTTCTGGTGGTCGGTGGCGTGGGCGGTGCTGGGCGGCGTGCTGTTCGCCACCGTGGTGCTGATGCCGCTGGCGTTTGCGGTGTGGGCCGTGCTGTCGCTGTGGATGCTGTATCGTATCGTCAAGGGCTGGCTGTACCTCAACGACAGCAAGCCGATGTACCCGGATCAGCAGTTCTGATGCCGGGCGGACACGGTACCCTCGGGGTGCAGGGTTCGCCGCAATGAAATTTTCATGAACGTTCAGGATAATTGCATCTTCTGCAAGATCGTGGCCGGCCGGATACCGTCGCGCAAGGTGTACGAAGACGACGACATGGTGGCCTTTCACGATATCCATCCCAAGGCCCCGGTACACCTGCTGGTCATCCCCAAGTCGCATGTCGACTCGCTGGCCGATTGCGGCGCCGGCGAAGGGGAGGTGCTTGCTAGAATGATGCTGAAGGTGCCTGAACTGGCGCGCGCGGCAGGCTGTGGCAACGGCTTCCGGACGGTGATCAATACCGGGCCGGACGGCGGCCAGGACATCTACCACCTGCATCTGCATGTGCTCGGTGGGCCGCGCCACGAGTGGAAGGGACCGCTGCCCTGAACGGGCAGCCTTGGCATGGGAGCGCCCGGGCGGCAACGCCGGGGCAAATGCTGCGCCGGCAACCGTCGCCCGGCGCGGCCATAACGGGACGGAACAACGGGTCCGGGCGACTATGACTACGCCCGAGGCTTCACCAGGAGCAAGAGATGGGTTCGTTTAGCATTTGGCACTGGCTGATCGTGCTGGTGATCGTCATGCTTGTGTTTGGCACCAAGAAGCTGCGCAATATCGGCCAGGACCTGGGCGGCGCGGTCAAGGGTTTCAAGGATGGCATGAAGGACGGCGAAGACAAGGAAAAGTCGGCCCAGGCCGCCCAGTCCAAGGAACTGCGCGACTCCACCACCATCGACGTAGAAGCCAAGGAAAAGTCGCGCCAGCAGCAGTAAGCCGGCGGTGCGCTATCCCCTTCCCGCGATCGTGGCTGCCTGTGCGCAGCCCCGCGTCTCCGCTGTCTTCCGCATGATGTCCGCATGATTGATCTCGGCATTTCCAAGCTGGCGCTGATCGGTGCCGTGGCACTGATCGTGATCGGTCCCGAGCGGCTGCCCAAGGTCGCCCGCACCGTTGGCGCTCTGGTCGGCCGCGCGCAACGCTATATCAATGACGTCAAGGCCGAGGTCAGCCGCGAAGTCGAGCTGGAAGAATTGCGCAAGATGCGCTCTGAATTCGAGGAAGCGGCGCGCGACGTCGAGCGCACCATCCACAAGGAAGTCAGCGAGCAGACCCAGGCACTGAACGAAGCGCTCGGCGGCACTGAAGCGGGCACCGAAGGCGTCAGCGCCGGCGGCGACAGCTTCGTGCCAAGCTGGGACGCGGCGCACAAGGCTCACAACGGCCGCAAGAGCTGGCGCGTGAAGCAGGGCGCGCGGCCGCTGTGGTTCAAGCGCCAGCACAATGTGCGGGTCTGGGTGCAGTCGGGCGCCGCGCGCGTGAAGCGCCACCGCCCGGCCAGCCGGCCGTCCCGTTCCTTCTTCGAGTGAGCATGTTGCGCGTGCCGGCCCATGCCGGGGCTGCCGCCGCCATCGCCATGCCCGTCCAACCGCGCCGCGCCGAGCGGCATCATCGATCCCACCTTGCCAGCCTGCGCGGCTGAGCGGTCCACGCCATGAGCGACACCCGGTCCCCAGATCCCCAAGACCCGCAAGACGAGTCGCAGCAGGAAACCTTCATTTCCCACCTGATCGAGTTGCGCCAGCGCCTGGTCAAGGCGGTGGCCGGGATCATCCTGGTCTTCGTTTGCCTGGTCTACTGGGCGCCGGTCATCTTCAACCTGTTTGCGGCGCCGCTGATGCAGTCGCTGCCCAAGGGCGGCAAGATGATCGTGACCGACGTCACCGGCTCGTTCTTCGTGCCGATGAAGGTCACGTTGCTGGTGGCGTTCCTGATCGCGCTGCCATGGGTGCTGTACCAGGTCTGGCAGTTTGTCGCGCCCGGGCTGTACCAGCATGAGAAGCGGCTGATCCTGCCGCTGGTCTCGAGCAGCTACATCCTGTTCCTCTGTGGCGTGGCGTTTGCGTACTTCCTGGTGTTCCCGACGGTGTTCCACTTCATGGCGCACTACAACGCGCCGCTGGGTGCGGACATGTCGACCGACATCGACAAGTACCTCAGCTTCGCCATGACTACCTTCCTGGCCTTCGGCATCACCTTCGAGGTGCCGGTGGTGGTGATCGTGCTCGTCCGGTTCGGCGTGGTCGAACTGGAAAAGCTCAAGCAGATCCGCCCGTATGTGATCGTGGGGGCGTTTATCATCGCCGCCATCGTGACGCCGCCCGATGTGCTGTCGCAGTTGCTGCTGGCGGTTCCGCTGGTGCTGCTCTATGAACTTGGGCTGGTCATGGCGCGCTTCGTCGGCCGTCCGGCCGCGCAAACCGAGGCTTCAGCGGAAACGCAGACGGACTAATACCGCTGAGGTAGGTATACCGAGCCATCCACCCCGTTTTTGCACCAAAACGGGGATTTTTTTGCCCGGCCGTGTTGTTCGATCACAACAAAAACCGTTGGTAAGCGTGGTTTACGCCGAAAAAGCCTTCTGAGGGCTGGGGGGGCTGGCACATAATACGCAGCAGACGTGAATGTAAATACGTCGCCCAAGCACTTGGGCAACCAAGATTTCCCAATCAGTTGACAAGGAAAGTGTCGATATGAAGATGAAACTGTTTGCTGCTGCCGTCGCCGCTCTGGCCGCTGGCGGCGCGTATGCCCAATCGAGCGTGACCCTGTACGGCGTGGCTGACGTTGGCCTCGAGTACAACACCAATGCCAACGCCGCTGGCGACGACCTGTTCCGTATGGCGTCGGGTAACCAATCCGGTTCGCGCTGGGGCCTGCGTGGCGTGGAAGATCTGGGCGGCGGCCTGAAGGGCGTGTTCGTGCTGGAAAGCGGTTTCGAACTGGACAACGGTACTTCGGCCCAAGGCGGTCGTCTGTTCGGTCGTCAAGCTTACGTCGGTCTGCAAAGCCAATACGGCTCGCTGCTGCTGGGCCGTCAACAGACCTCGTTCTATGACTTCGGTCTGATCTATGACCCGATGGCCATCTCGTCGCGTTATGGCATCCTGGCTCAAGACTCCCAGTTTGCTGCTCGCGCTGACAACACCGTCAAGTACATCGGCACCTTCGGTGGCCTGACCGCATCGGCTTTCTACAGCTTCAACAACAACGGCCAAGAAACCGCTGGCGCGTTCCGCCGCGGCCAACAGTACGGCGCGCTGCTGAACTACGCAGCTGGCCCGTTCTCGGTTGGCGCTGCCTACGACGAAATCCACGGCACCGTGTCGGCTGCTGGTGTTGACCAAAGCGGTCAGCGCACCCGCCGCGCTACCGTTGGCGCCAACTACGCCTTCGGTCCGGCCAAGGTGTACGCTGGCTATCGCTGGGCCAAGGCTTTCGACGGCGCCCCGCTGACGGGCGGCACGACGGTTGACAACGGTGTTGTCACCACGTCGACCTCGTCCAACCTGTACTGGCTGGGTCTGGGCTACCAACTGACCCCGGCGTTCTCGCTGTCGGGCGCTGCTTACTACCAGGACTTCCGCAAGAGCGACGCAGATCCGTGGCAATTCGTGATCACGGCCGACTACGCGCTGTCGAAGCGTACCGACGTGTACACCTCGCTGTCGTACGCTCTGAACGACAAGGGCTCGGCCCTGGGCGTGAACGGCTTCAACACCGCCACGACCACCAACGTTCAGCCGAACAAGGATCAGTTCGGTGCTGTGGTTGGTCTGCGCCACAAGTTCTAATCCAGCGCGAGCGTAAGCTCGCTTGAGATTGGCTTGCAGAAGGCCGGCGTCCGCAAGGATGCCGGCCTTTTGTCTTGTCTGAGAAGTCTTGGCGTCGGGGCAGAGGAGAGGCTCACGAGCAGGCGGGAGCCAGCCGGGACCTCTGTACAGCGTCGCGGCGCGTACTGTTACGCAGCAGGAGGGTCGTGGTTCGTGGCTCGGGGTTCGGGGTTCGGGCATGGGCAACGGGTTACGAGCTGAACTGGGCCGCAACGATCGGAAAAAGTGCGCGGCACTGATTCGACTTTCGCGCATTCGTTCGCTTGTCTAGCCCACCGGCAGTCGCGCCACTGCCCGTCAACCTTCACTGGGTCAGCCCATCCTTCGCGCAATAAAAAACCCCGCCATCGCTAGCGGGGTTTTGCATCCAGGCCGGGAACGACTCGGTCTCACTCCTCCTCTTCGAACGGCATCGCCCGGCGCGGCGGAGGCGGGCGCTTGCCAATCGTTACCGTCAGTTCGGTAGGCTTGCCGCGTCGGATCACCATCATCTTGATGTCGACACCCGGCTTGAGCTGGGCGATGGCATTCAACAGCGCCGTCGTGTCGGTGATCGACGAGCCATCCACCTTGGTCAGCACATCGCCCGGCTTCACGCCGGCCTTGTCGGCCGGGCCGCCCTGGACGACCGCGGCGATCAGTGCGCCTTCCTTGGCATCGAGGCCGAACGATTCGGCGATTTCCGGCGTCATGTCCTGCGGCTCGACGCCGATCCAGCCGCGTGTGACGCTTCCGGTGGAAATTATCGACTCCATCACTTGCTTGGCCGTGGATACCGGGATCGCAAAGCCAATCCCGAGCGAGCCGCCCGAACGCGAGTAGATCGCCGTATTGATGCCCAGCAGGTTGCCCTGTGCGTCAACCAGCGCACCGCCCGAATTGCCCGGGTTGATCGCCGCGTCGGTCTGGATGAAATTCTCGAAGGTATTGATGCCGAGATGGCTCCGACCCAGCGCCGACACGATGCCCATCGTCACCGTCTGGCCCACGCCGAACGGATTGCCGATCGCCAGCACCACATCGCCGACCTTGACGTTCTCCAGCCGGCCCAGCGTGATCGCGGGCAGGTCCTTCAGCGTCACCTTGAGCACGGCCAGGTCGGTCTCGGGGTCGGAGCCGACCACCTTGGCGTTGGCCTTGCGGCCATCGGTCAGCGCGATCTCGATCTCGTCGGCGCCATCCACTACGTGGTGGTTGGTTAGAATGTAACCCTCGGCACTGACAATCACTCCTGATCCCAGGCTCGACACCGGCTCCTGCCGCTCAGGCAGGCGGTCGCCAAAGAAGAAGCGGAACCACGGATCCTCGGCCTGCGGGTTGGGCGAGCGCTTGTTGCCGTTCTTGCTGGTAAAAATATTCACCACCGCCGGCATGGCGGACTGTGCGGCTTCACTGTAAGACCCTTCGGCGGCAGGGCCGGACACGTTAGGCACGACTTCCTTGAGCGCCACGATCGGCGACCCGGACTGGACCGCGACGCGCCCCCTCTGCAGCCAATCAGGCTTGAGCGTTGCCACGACGAACCAGACCGCCAGCACGACGGTGACAGCCTGGGCAAAGAACAGCCAAAAGCGCCGCAACATATTGGAGTTTTGAGCAGGAAATGAAAACAAAAGAGCTTGAATTGTACTTGAACGACCTGTTAGAGGTTTCCCGTTACAAGGACTATTGTCCCAACGGGCTGCAAGTGCAAGGTCGACCGGAAGTCACTCATGTCGTCACCGGCGTCACGGCGAGCCTGGCACTGGTCGAGGCCGCGGCCGAAGCCGGCGCCGATGCCATCCTGGTCCATCACGGCTATTTCTGGAAAAACGAAGATGCGCGTGTGGTCGGGCAGAAGCACGCGCGTTTGAAGCGGCTGCTTGGCGCCGACATCAACCTGTTCGCCTTCCACCTGCCGCTGGACAACCATCCGGAATTCGGCAACAACGCGCAGCTCGGGCTGCAACTCGGCTTCACGCCGACCGGGCGTTTCAGCGATGACCAGCTCGGCTGGACCGGCACCTTGCCCGCGCCGATGCCGCTGTCCGCGCTGGCGGCACACGTCGGCGGCGTGCTCGGGCGCGAGCCGCTGTCAATCGGAGAGCCGGAGCAGATGATCCGCACGATCGGCTGGTGTACTGGTGGGGCGCAGGGTTATTTCGATGCGGCGGTAGCCGCGGGCGTCGATGCCTACCTCAGCGGCGAGGTCTCGGAGCAGACCACGCACCTCGCGCGCGAGAGCGGCGTGGCGTATCTGGCCGCCGGCCATCACGCCACCGAGCGCTACGGCATCCGCTCACTGGGCGAACATGTGGCGCAACGCTTCGGATTGCGGCACACATTCATCGATATTCCCAATCCTGTCTGACCCAAAACAATACGGCCCCATCGGGGCCGTTTTATCGTTCTGGGCTCAGCGCGTCTTGAGGGCGTCGCGGATCTCGCGCAGTAGCACCACTTCTTCAGGCGGCGCGGCCGGCGGCGGGGGCGGCTCCTTCTCGCGCATCTTGTTGAACGCGCGCACCATCATGAAGATGATGAAGGCCAGGATCACAAAGTTGACAACGATAGTCAGGAAACTGCCATAGGCAAATACGGGCACACCAGCCTTCTTCAACGCGTCCAGCGTCAATGGGGTTCCAGGCGGTGGATCGGCCAGCGTGACGAACATACTAGAGAAGTCCAGCTTGCCGACGACGCGGCCCACTACCGGCATGATCAGGTCATTGACCACTGAATCCACAATTTTTCCGAATGCAGCGCCAATGATCACACCGACCGCGAGGTCGATGACGTTGCCGCGCATTGCGAAGGTCCTGAATTCCGAGACCATGCCCATGGGGGGTTCTCCTTCTTGTTGCTAGCGATGAACGGTATCAAGCTGTCAGCCTGCCGCATCACTGCCCGGAAAGCAAGTCTGGAGGCGGATTCCCGGCTTGCATGTCCGATTATCGATCAAGGACAAGGCAATTTGCGCCTATCTAGTGCGCAGATGTCTAAGGTACACTTTATGGTTGACGCAAAATCTAAATTGACTTCCCCTGGGGTTTGGAATGAGTGACCAGCAAGACGTGAAGAGCGTGGATAAAGGTCGCCGCAATTGGTTGATCGCGACATCCGTCGCTGGCGGCGTCGGAGGCGTGGCGGTAGCGGTTCCTTTCGTCAGTACCTTTGCACCATCGGAGAAAGCCAAGGCCGCGGGTGCGCCAGTCGAAGCAGATATCGGTGCGCTGAAGCCGGGCGAAATGATGACTGTCGAATGGCGCGGCAAGCCGGTCTGGATCATGAAGCGGACCGAGGAACAGCTGGCGTCGCTGAAGAAGACGGACGGCGAGGTGGCCGATCCGAATTCCGAAATTCCTTTCACCATGCAGACGCCGGATTACTGCAAGAACGAAACCCGTTCGCGCGCAGAACACAAGGACGTCCTGGTCGTGGTCGGCATCTGTTCCCACCTTGGCTGCTCGCCTTCCGGCCCCTTCGCTTCCGGTGCCAATCCCCAACTCGGCGCCGATCCCGGTTTCCTTTGCCCTTGCCACGGCTCCACGTTCGACCTGGCCGGGCGCGTCTTCAAGAACAAGCCGGCTCCGCAAAATCTCGATGTTCCCCCCTACCAATTCCTGACTGACACCAAGATCGTGATCGGCAAGGATGAGAAAGGAGAAGCCTGATCATGGCGGCCGAAAAACAAGTCAAGACGACCGGCCTGATGGGCTGGATCGACGCCCGCTTCCCGGCGACGCAACTGTGGGAAGACCACCTTTCCAAGTACTACGCGCCGAAGAACTTCAACTTCTGGTACTTCTTCGGTTCGCTGGCGCTGCTGGTGCTGGTGATTCAGATCGTCACGGGTATTTTCCTGGTGATGAACTACAAGCCGGACGGCACGCTCAACGCCGCCGGCATTCCCGTGGCCTTCGCCAGCGTGGAATACATCATGCGCGAAGTCCCGTGGGGCTGGCTGGTGCGCTACATGCATTCGACCGGCGCCTCGGCCTTCTTTGTCGTGGTCTACCTGCATATGTTCCGCGGGCTGCTGTACGGTTCGTACCGCAAGCCGCGTGAACTGGTCTGGATCTTCGGCTGCCTGATCTTCCTGTGCCTGATGGCGGAAGCCTTCATGGGCTACCTGCTGCCGTGGGGCCAGATGTCGTACTGGGGCGCGCAGGTGATCGTGAACCTTTTCTCGGCGATTCCCGTGATCGGCCAGGACCTGTCGCTGTTCATCCGCGGCGACTACGTGGTGAGCGATGCCACGCTGAACCGCTTCTTCTCGTTCCACGTCATCGCGGTGCCGCTGGTGCTGCTGGCCCTGGTGATCGCGCACATCATCGCGCTGCACGAAGTGGGCTCGAACAACCCGGACGGCGTCGAGATCAAGGCCAAGAAGGACGAGAACGGCGTGCCGCTGGATGGCATCCCCTTCCACCCGTACTACTCGGTGCACGACACGCTGGGCGTTGCCGGCTTCCTGATCATCTTCTCGGCGGTGATCTTCTTCTTCCCGGAAGTGGGCGGCTATTTCCTGGAGCATAACAACTTCTTCCCGGCTGACCCGCTGAAGACTCCGCCGCATATCGCGCCGGTCTGGTACTTCACGCCGTTCTACTCGATGCTGCGTGCCACCACGTCGAACTTCCTGCCGATCCTGTGGGTGTTCTTCGCGCTGCTGCTCGGCATGGTGTTCCTGCGCAGCAAGGACGCACGCGTCAAGATCGGTGCGATTGCCATCGCCGTGATCCTGGCCGTGGGCTTCTACTTCATCGACGCCAAGTTCTGGGGCGTGCTGGTGATGGGCGGCTCGGTCGTGATCCTGTTCTTCCTGCCGTGGCTGGACTGCTCGCCGGTCAAGTCCATCCGCTATCGTCCCGCTTTCCACAAGTCCATCCTGATCGTCTTTGTGGTGGTGTTCCTGGTGCTCGGCTATCTCGGCGTGCAACCGCCGTCGCCGGTTGGTGAGAAGGTTTCGCAGCTCGGTACGCTGCTGTACTTCGCCTTCTTCCTGACCATGCCGCTGTGGAGCCGTGCCGGCGAGTTCAAGCCGGTGCCTGAGCGTGTCACGTTCCACCCGCACTGAGCGACGCGAACCCCGACAAGAGCACAAGGACACAAGATGAAAAAGCTGCTTTCGATCATCGCGCTGGCCGGCGCCTGCTTTGCCGGCGCGCCCGCCATGGCATCAGAGGGAGGCTTCCCGCTGGAGCCGGCACCGGTGAACACTGCCGACCTGTCGTCGCTGCAGCGCGGCGCCAAGCTGTTCGTCAACTACTGCCTGAACTGCCACGGCGCATCGATGATGCGCTACAACCGGCTCAAGGACATCGGCCTCACCGACGACCAGATCCGCCAGAACCTGCTGTTCACAGCGGACAAGGTTGGCGAGACCATGACCATCGCCATGCAGCCGAAGGAAGCCAAGGCCTTCTTCGGCGCGCAACCGCCGGACCTGTCAGTGATCGCGCGTGCCCGCGGCGACGACTGGCTCTATACCTACCTGCGCACCTTCTACCGTGACGACAGCCGCGCGACGGGCTGGAACAACCTCGTGTTCCCGAGCGTCGGCATGCCGCACGTGCTGTGGGAACTGCAGGGCCAGCGCGCCGCCAAGTTTACGGAAGTGGAAGAGCATGGCGAGAAGGTGCACAAGTTCGCCGGCTTCGAGCAACTGAGCCAGGGCAAGATGAGCAAGGTCGAATATGACCAGGCCACCGCCGACCTGGTCGGCTTCCTCGACTGGATGGCAGAACCCGCGCAGAATCACCGCAAGCGCCTTGGCGTGTGGGTGCTGCTGTTCCTGGGCATATTCACCGTCTTTGCATGGCGCCTGAACGCGGCCTACTGGAAGGATGTGAAGTAAGTCTTGCTGGTGGCGGCCCGGAGGCGGGCAGCCACGCCGAAGGCCAGATGCGGACGTTGCGAAGGCAGCATCGCTCTGGCCTTTTTCATTGTGCCAGGGTGATGAAATATGCCGGGGTAAGTGGATTAAATGCCACTTATTTGCTTTTCGGTGTCCGCTTTTGGCAGAATGGCAGACCTTACCGTCCGACCCAGCTCCGGCTAAGCCCAAGGAATCCAACCATGATGGTGTTGTATTCGGGTACGACTTGCCCGTTTTCCCAACGTTGCCGCCTTGTCCTGTTCGAAAAGGGCATGGATTTTGAAATCCGCGACGTCGACCTGTTCAACAAGCCCGAAGATATTTCGGTGATGAACCCCTACGGCCAGGTACCCATCCTGGTCGAGCGCGACCTCATCCTGTATGAGTCGAACATCATCAACGAATACATCGACGAGCGCTTCCCGCACCCGCAGCTGATGCCGGCCGACCCGGTCCAGCGCGCCCGTGCCCGACTGTTCCTGTTCAATTTCGAAAAGGAACTGTTCACGCACGTGTACACGCTCGAGAACGAAAAGGGCAAGGCCGCGGAGAAGAACCACGAACGCGCCCGCGCCGCGATCCGCGACCGTTTGACGCAGCTCGCGCCGATCTTCGTCAAGAACAAGTACATGCTGGGCGAAGAGTTCTCGATGCTCGACGTCGCCATCGCGCCGCTGCTGTGGCGCCTGGACCACTACGGCATCGAGCTGTCGAAAAACGCCGCGCCGCTGTTGAAGTATGCTGAACGCATTTTCAGCCGTCCCGCGTACATCGAAGCGCTCACCCCCTCCGAGAAGGTGATGCGCCGCTAATCGGCACCGGCCCGAAGGCATCCGCCCTCGGGCCACCCGGCGCCACTGGAAGCACAATGCCTGAAACCTCCACCAAGCCTTACCTGATCCGCGCCATTTATGAGTGGTGCACGGATAACGGCTTCACGCCGTACATCGCCGTGTTCGTCGATGCCAACACCAACGTGCCGCGCGAGTTCGTCAAGAACAACGAGATCGTGCTCAACGTGAGCTTCGACGCCACTAGCGGCCTGGATATGGGTAACGAGTGGATCACCTTCAGTGCGCGCTTTGGCGGTGTCTCGCGCAAGATCGACGTTCCCGTCGAGAACGTGCTGGCCATCTACGCCCGCGAGAACGGGCAGGGCATGGCCTTCCCGGTCGAACGCAGCGTGCCGGAAACGCAGGCCGCCACCGAGCGCGAAAACAACCCGCCGCCCAAGCTGGCCCCGGTGGAAGCCGAGACCCCGGCCACCACCGCCGACTCCGACCCGGGCGACGACGAAACGCCGCCCCCGGTGCCTCGCATCGGCGGCAAGAAGCCAGCGTTGAAGGTGGTGAAGTAAGCCATCCCCAAGTGGGCTGCGATGCAGTAGAATCGCGGTCTGCACCAGACATGCCGGCTTAGCTCATCAGGTAGAGCAGTTGATTTGTAATCATCAGGTGGCGGGTTCGAGTCCTGCAGCCGGCACCAATAAAATCAAGGGCTTACGTGGATTTCGCGTAAGCCCTTCGTCTTTCATGTGGTTCATGTAACCACCCTGTAACCGGAATCGGATGTTCGCGGGTGGCGGGGCAAGTGCCCAAAGTGGGTCGGCTTCTGCCCATGCCCGGGCCGCGGGAACCCTTCATTGGTTTGAGACTCTCACTTGGTAGAGGGACAGCGTCCTAGGAGTTGGCCCTGAGCGACGGATGCAATATTCGCTTGTAATTTCCAGCGATTTTGCTTAACCTTCGCTGCAAGCTCATCTACCAAGCGTAGAAGGAGTATCTGAGGCCCTGCACCATCCGTGGTGTGGGGTCTCTGTCTTTATGGCTGTCCCCAATGTGGGATGGTTTTCGGGGCGGCCCAGTATGCATCACATTCGCGCCTGAGCTTTGCCGCCCGTCGCTCGGTCACCGGGTATGCAGAAACGAGCAATGCGAATCCATCGCGCGGCTCAACGATCACCACGTAATCGTGCGCCTCGGACCAGATCACGAGGTTCGTCCTTCGACCGCGGCTGGTAGAGCGCTCAGAGAGATACCATCGCACCCCTGCGACATCTTGGTCGCAGCAATCCAGCAGCCATGCAATCCAGCCAATCCTGGCGCATCGCTTTAGGTCAGGGGTCCGGTCATCTTCCACTTCCCCCTCCGAGACGACGTGCCAAAAGTTGAACGGCTTATCGTAGGTGGTGGGGTTGAAGCGAACGCGAATGGGGCGCCCCCACAGGGTTCTGTCGGAGGCAATGATGTCAGCGTGGTATCGTGCGTACACCCTTTCGACGTAGGCCGTCCAATCGCCGTCAAACGGGAGAAGATCTGGCGGGTTCATATGGCACTCCCGCCAAAGGGGCGCCACACGAGTAGATTCAGTTTCTCCTCCCGAAGCAGAGTCGTTTGCTTCAGCGTGAGTGCGCTGCGCTCCCTGATTCGCTTGATTACTTCCAGCTTGGCATCACTCGTGCTCAGCCCCCGATTGACATAGGACACGGCCCCGATTAGCAGGTCCGCGAGCTGGAATAGCGGTACCTCGTGGGAATGAACATGCTGAACACGCGAGATGATCTCGCCCGTGAAGTCAAGTTGGCTGTTGCATAGCACTTCGCAGAGCTTGCGAGCGCGGCCCTCACTGCGTGTGTCCTTCTTGTCCAGATAGATTTGAAACTGACGGGTGCGCGACAACAAGGGGACCAGAGTTTGGTACCACATCTTGTAGTAGAACTCGTCGTGAGTCTGGTTAAAGCCGGCGTGGTTAAGTTGCTTCTTGTCTGGCACAACGATTGCGCGGAACGAAAGCTCCGTCGAATCAAAAAACAGGTCGACAAGATCCAGGTATAGCTGCAGCTTCTTGGGCGAGACGCTTCCCCACTTCACCTCGACGCTAGGCGAAATCCCGTGTTTGGCCTTCAGGGCCTTAATCCGCCTTCCGACGACCTTTCGCCTATCGTCTGGGCAAGACAGTACCCCGAGAACCATGGCGGGTTGCCCGTCGTTTTCGAGATGGCACGATTCGTCGCAGTAGAGATTGATTACGCTCACTTCTCGGCCCGGTTCACCGGCCCTCCCAGTCAAATCTGAAGCGGCATTTTCGCATGACTATTTGCCGATTTGAGGGGCGTTGAACAGGGTGGGGTAGTAACTCATTGATTCCATTGTTTATATTGGCAACAAGAGGTTCCGGACCTTATTGCTGATCTACTGGCCAGGACCTACTCCGGCGCAACGTAGTGCTGTCGGCTCGAAGTCTTGCGAACACTCGTCGCGGATTGGGGGCGAGAGTCAACGGGTGACGAGCCGCCAGTACGCCAATGTGGCTACCATTCTGTCTTCACTGCGGAGACATGAGATGAGCCCTAGCAGCCAGGAGTTGACCGACCGCCAACTCGACGAACTTATGTCGGCCTTGGGGCATCGGTTATTGAGCGCCACGAATCCACACGCGCAGCGAGCGCCGGTGGCGCCCGAGGAGACGAGGGGTGCTCCAAGCCCCGAGACCGTCATCGCCGCCCTGGCAACAAAGCTTGCGGACCACCTTTCACCAAAGCTATTTGACGTGATTAGCAGCATGGCTGAATCGCTGCAACCGCCTGGCGTGCCGCTGGACATGCAACTGTGGGACGTCGACACCATCAGCGAGTGGATGGGTTTGTCGGCCGACACCGTCAGCAAGAACGTCGTCACCCGGCCGGCGTTCCCGGTGCCCATCCAGCCGACGGCCAACCGGCACGCGCAGAAGCGCTGGTTCGCCGGTGAGGTCATTGCCTGGGCGAAGCAGAGCCGCAGTGCTTTGCCGAAGGGCCGCGGCCGGCCGCGCAATCCCGTTCCGCCGCGACGCGGCATTGCAGACGAAGCAGGAGCAGTGTGAATGACGCCCAGCGTGACACTCCCCCCAACGGTCGGCCTCACTGGCGCCGCGGAGATCCTGCGGGTCCACCCGAAAACGGTCGAGGACCTGATCCGAGACGGCAGTATCCCGGCCGGCAAGGTCGGCCGCTCGTGGGTAATGATGACGCGCGACGTGCTGGCTTACGCCGAGCGGGTGATCATCGCGCAGACGGCCGAGCGCCTAGCTGCGCAGCGCCGCAAGACTACCAAAGAGCCGAAGTGACAGTGGTGAAGCCAATCTTCTTGGATTTGCCGACACTGGCTTCGCTCCTATCGATCTCGGAGACCAGCGTTCAGAAGCTCGTCAGGGAGGGCGAGTTTCCCAAGCCACGTAGGATCTCCGCTCGACGCGTCGGCTGGCTGATGCGCGAGGTTGAGGAATGGGCCGAGGGGCGTCCGGTTTCGGATCTCCCGCCACCCTCGCTCGTCGGCAGCAGCCGCAAAGCCTGATAGCCGAACCCGCCGGCCGGATAGCTGCTCGAAGGACGCGCGTGCCGGGCGTACGCCGGCCGGGTTGTCGATTCCGTAGCCGGACGGGTGTGTGCCGCCATCGCTTTGCCAAGCAGTTAGACAACACCATCCCGCGCTATTCGCAACTCGGAATCGCCGTCAAACCCAAGCTGGTGGCGGCTTTTGCGATTCCTCTAGTTCCGTCTATTTTCCAGGCGCGGTGGTTGGGCCTAGCCCGCGTGGGTTTGACGGCAGAATGTCACCCCTCTCGCGGAAGGCTTCTCAACCATGGGCTGCCACCCCCTTTCGTGGGATGGACGCCGCCCGCAGGCATGAAATGATGGGCCACTCCAAACGAGTGTCCATCGCCTGACCATGAAGAAACTGATCGCCGTCGCCTTCGCTGCCGTCTCCCTCAGCGCCACCGCCGGCCCAATGACAGATGCCATGTTCGAGAGTGCCTCCAATAGGCTGTTCGAAGAGAACAAGGCGGGGAAAATCACAGCGCTCGCGCTCGCCCAAGGGCAGGAGAGGTTGGTCAAGGAGTTCTACCCGAACGACTACAAGCTGCAGCAGCTATTCGAGTACAAGACGGAAATCGCGGGCCAGTATCAGCGAGGAGAGATCAGTAGCGAGCGATATCAGGCACTGATTGCCGCGCGTGCAGATGCGGTATTCCCAACCGGGCCAGCCCAAGGGCAGCCCGTCTTTAGTCAGCCAGAGCAACAGCCAGGGCCGTCAATCTCGGGCCGCGATGTCGCAAACTTCTTTGGTGCACTCGGAGGGTCAATGACGCGGGCTAACCAGGCACCGCAGCAGCGCCAATCGGCCACATGCCTGTCGCATGTACAGGGCGGGACTCTGGTAACGAGCTGCAACTAGACTGAACGTGAGTGCTGCGGCAACGCACCTTCAACCTCGAGGGGGGGAGAAAATGGAAGAGGTATTCTGCTGACGTAGCAGCAGTCGTGCCTAGGACTAGCGGAGGCACGGCGGGACAGCGCTAGCGGGGAACGAAGCCGGCAAGAAGCGCCCATGCCAAGGCGATGCATACCTGATGCCCGTGATTCCGGAAAGCCAGTCGTTCGCGGATCTCGGTGCGGCTCTGGCTCTGTACCAGCAGCCAGCAGATGCCGCCGATAGCCAGCGCGCCTAGCGTCATGAGGATGCGGGCGGCGACAGCGCGCGGGTCGGCGGCGGTTGAGGGCTCTAGTGTGAATTGCACGGCGAATGCCCAGGCGGCAGCCAGGGCCGCCCATACGAGAGTTGTCACGTTGCGCACAACACGATCCCCTTGCGTCAACGGCGCAGGCTGCCAACGCCAGCGAACGCGCCCCGAACAGCCGGGCCGGCCCATACTCCAGAGCCAGCCCCCGCCGCTGCAGTTCCCAGGTCCAGCGGGACGCTCTTGGTCGTGCCGAAGGCTCCGTTGATCGTGCTCATGCCCCCATCCCATCCACCGGCGTATGCTGGTGTGGCTTCGGCCAGGCTGGAGCCGGCTGCGCTCGCTTGCCCAGCACCTGCCATCAGCCCGGCGCTCCCGAGTGCCCCGAGCACCTGCCCGCCCAGTATGAGACCCGCATTCGGCCGGCCGGCGGCCCCAATGGCGACACGGTCAGCCGTGCCGGTGCCCTGTGCAAAATTCGCGAGGCGGTCGATGCCAGCGGCGGCGTCAGAGACACGGATCGCCTCGTTCGTGCGCAGCCGGCTCGCTGCCGTCGTCTTGCCGAGCAGGCGGGCAAGGCTCGAAGCCATCTTCATCTGGTTCGCGTTGGACGCAGCCTTCGCGGCCAGGTAGTCGTTTGAGACATCACCCTGCGTGGTGCTCTGCGTGTTGTGGATCTCTTGCGCCGTCTGCGTTGGCTGCAGGTAGTCGGTAGTCAGTTGCTGCTCGATCTGTGCCTGCTCCTGCTTGCGCTCCTCCGGCGCGAACTGTTCGGCCGTGTCCATTGCCTTCTGTTCGGCCTGCATCTGCAGGTCGCGCTGCCGGGCCAGCGCTGCCAGGGTCTCGCGCTGCTGGCGCGCGGCCGCGTCGGTGGTCGCCTTGTACTGCATGCCGGCGCCGGCCAGCATGGCAATTACGGCCGCAATCTCCATCCCCGTCATAGGAACCTCGAATTCGTTTATCTGTTGATATTCATGCTATGGCCCCGAGGGAGGCTCGCGGGACATTTGCCCACGAGCGCCCGCCGGCGCCATTGCCATGCGAGTGCCGCGACCTATCGGAAGTCATCGAGCGCACGCTCTTGCTCGCGCAGTGCAGCGCGGAGCCTGCGTAGTGCCCCGCGGATATCGCCCTTGTCGGCGTTACGCGCGACCTTCGCCTTTCCGGCGGCGCTTCGCGGGCCTGTTGAGTTCTTCCAAGGCGCCCACTTCCTGATGAGTTCGGCCTGCTTGGCCCGGCGCTCTGGTGTCCAGCCGTTCGCCATTCGATACCTCCAATACTTTGTTCTGCATGGTTTGAGGATTGACTTCGTACGCGCGCGCGGGTGTCATGGCGCCGTTGTTCACCTGGACGTTGTGGCCGACGTTCGCCTGCTTGGCAAAGATGGTCGGCGGGTTCTTGATCTCGGCGAGGGTTTGCAGCGTCGCCCGGCACTGCGTCTGCGCTTTCAGTGCAAGGCGTAACAGCGCTTCAGCCCTTCCGAGGCTCTCCTCCACGTTCAATGCAGCACGTTGGGCGAGCGCATTGAAGATCCCATCAAGGGCAACGGCCTGCGATACCAGCAAGGCCTCGGCCGGCTTCATGTCGCCGCCTTGGGTGGCCTGGGCCTGCGCCGACAGTTGGCTGATCATGGCCGGCACGTCAAGACTGGACTGGCTAATGCACTGCCCGGAGAAGAGATAGAACGTCGTCGCGGCGTTGACCTCGGGGCGCATCGCGTACTTGGAAAACGCCTCGGCCGGGGTCCTGCAACTGCGATCCAGATCACTCAAATCGATGTCAAAGGTCTTTGAGGGTTGCTCCGTCATCTTTCCATCCCCTTACGTAGATTCCCGAAATTTCCCGCTTTCCCCGAAATCAGTCTCTTCGGGAGTCGGGACACCTTTCCCGAAATTGCCCGCCCCGTATATATGGATACGGGGCTTTTCGGGAAGGACCGGCCGGCGGGTATTTCGACCCCTACCGCCGCCATAGCCAGCCGTCTTTCACTCCATAGACGCCGCGTGCAACCAGGCCCGTAATCGCCTCCCTGGCGCGTTCCTTTTGCCGCTTGGGCTCGCACGTCAGGCTGTCCGCAACCATGAGCACAGCGGCCTCCAATTCGAGGCATGGGAACCCCGGCGGCGCGTCGCCTTTTCCGAAGTCCCGAGCCTGGCGCAGTGGCTCGGCCAATGCGTTCAAGGCGAGCCGCTGATTGCCGCCCTGGGGCAGCTTCACCCGGCTCACTTCAGTAGTGCCGCCATCCCGCTCCACGACGCAGGACGTCACCGGATCGCCGTGCTCGTCTTCGCCTAGCTCCGTGACCCGCAGCGAGAAGGCACTGCGTTCGCCGTCTTCGTCGTCCTTCGATTTGGCGATGGACCACTCCCGGCGCGCGCCGTCGCGTGACACCTCGATTGCTGCGTCTAGCGCCGCGTACAGGCTGCTGTGTCCTCGCAGGCCCTTCGCGCCATCCTTGCCTGTGTGGTGCACCAACATGACCAGCCCGCCGATACGCGCTTGCAGTTCCTTGCAGGCCGCGATGATCTCGCCCATATCGGTGCTGGCGTTCTCATCAGCGCCAGGCGCCGCGCGATTGAGCGTGTCGATCACGAGCAATCCGCCGCCACCACCGGCGGCCAGCACTGCGGCGCCGAGGTCTGCCACGTCCTGACCGTCGCGCAGGTCAATTGGCTGCGTAACGAACATCAGCCGCCCTGGAAGCCTCCGGCCATGCCGGGCGCTCCAGGCTTTCGCACGCTTGCCCATGCCGCGCTCGCCCTCCAGAGCGCAATACGTGACTGGGGCGGTGGACACCCGGCGCCCGAACCAGTCGCCCGATCCATCGGCGATTGCCGCGCAAAGGTCCAGTGCGAGGAAGGACTTGCCGGATCCGGACGGACCGTACAACGCTGCTAGGCCATCTGCCGGCAACACGCCACGCACCAGCCAGCGAAGCGCGGGCGCGGCGAGCAGGTCCTCTGCAGACTGCAGTCGGTACCTGGTGGGCGGCGTTCTTTCCGAGGCAAGTAGATCCGCGAGGGCGTCACTTCCGCATTCGGCCTCGTAGTCGTTCGCGTCGTAGTTCTCGGGTTTGTCGGCGGGCATCTCCACCCATGCGCCGCAGACTTCGCGGGCGATGGCTTCGGCCTGGGCCTCCTTGCCGCGGTCGGCCACGAATACGAGGCGCGCACTGGGGAAGCGCTCACGCAGGACTCGGCCCACCGCATGGAAGCGGCCACAGCCAAACGCCACCGCGGCGGCGGCGTGATAGTCAGCGCGCGCCACGGCCCACGCTTGCCCAATGCCCTCGCAGACATAGACGCGGCCGTCGGGCACGACATCACCCACCACCAGCAGCCCGTTACCAAACGATGCGCCCGCCGCGTTCAGCTTGTTGCCAGCACCAGGGGGCGGGATGTATTGGACCGTCAGCAGCTCGCCATCCAGCGAGCGGACCGGCACCACCAGGGAGCCCGCTACAGACTGGCCCCGGATGGTCAGCGGGTCATCTTGGGGAACGACACGCAGACCGTCAGGCGTGCCACGCTTGCACACGATATAGGGGTGCGAGGCATCGGCGGGAGGGTAGCCGTCAAACACTGCGGACAGGTCAATACGCGGCTTCTGTGCGGCTTTCGGCTCGGGGTGTACCCTAGGCCTCGGGCTCGGCACGCGAGCGGCTTGTGGGCCGCTGTGGCGGGTCTTGCCGGGGTCTTCCCATCCCGCGTCCAGCGCAGCTCGAAAGAGGCTTGCCGCCTTCACTGGTCCGGACTCAAACGATTTCCATGCGGCCAGGCATTCGCGCTCCCCGCCATAGTTGGCAGCCCCCTGGCTCCACGCATGGAAATCGTCAAACCCGAGCCCGGCGTCCTTGGCCGCCATGCCCAGCCGCACCCACTCCTCTCGGGCGCAGCCTGCGTCCAATGCGAACAGCGCGGAACGGGCGCGACCTTCATCGAACCGATTCAGCATGAGCCACCTCGCTGAATCTTGCGCAGCCAGTCGCCGACGGCGCGGCGCCCCAGGTCGGACAGGTAGTAGATCCCGTATCGAGTGGGCCGGCCGTCGCGGTCGCGGCCAGTGACGAGCTGGCAAGGCAGCCCGCGCTTACCAAGCCCGAGGCCGCGCAGGTCCGCGATCAAGTCGGGCCCATTGCTGCAGCCAACGATTCGATCGATTTCCTCGCGGCTGAGCGAGCGGTCAATCAGGGCCTGCAGCGCGCGCAGGTGGCGCGGGTTGTCGGTGCCGGCAAAGCCGACAGGTGCGGTGCAGGGCGTTGGGGTGGCGGAGTCCCGGGCGCTGGCAAAGGTGTCCGGGCTCGCATGGCGGCGGTCGGACCTCTCCATTACAGGCCCCCGGTCAGGAGCTTCTGCAGGTCAGCGACGCGCCAGCCGAGGCGGCCATGGATGCGGATGGGGCGAATCGGCCCGTTCTCCAGGCAGGCCCACTTGTGCAGAGTCTGCGGCCGACGTTGAAGGACAGCGGCAGCTTGGTTGGTTGTCAGGATCTCCGGCAGCGCGGCGTGATCCACGATTGCGGTGGCTACGTGCATTCTGAAACCTCGTCAGTAGTTGAACTGACGTCATTTCAGAATTGGCACATACGCCTACATAGCAATCAATGCCTCGCCCGGAAATCCTTTGCTGGCGCGGGTTTCCGGATCATTTTGATTCGGCGTAGAGATTCGGCGTAGCGATGGTTCGGCGTGCCGATTCACTTTCTCCCGTTTTTGGCGCGCCCACCGGTCAGCCCGACCGGGAGCATCCTGACAATCGTCCCCGTAGAGGGCGCGCCACGTTCGGAGCGGTAGCCTTTGCCCTTCATATCAAGGCGGATCTTCTCGGCCAGGGCTTGCGTGCTGTCTCCATGCTGGAAAAGCGTACGGGCGAGGTGCGCGACATAGCGCTCTACCTCAGACCGGGGGTTCGCGCCGATTGCGAGGGTCGGCGCGGCAGATTCCGTCACGACAGCATCCTGCTTCGACGCCTCCGGGTCCGGCACCCTTGGGTCGATTGGGTTGCCAGTTTCCACGCGGCCCCAGGGATGGCCGTCGACAATCAGGTTGTCGAGGTCCGGCCATGCGAGTCCTTCCAGCCGCGCCGCTTCCGCCACCGCGGCGACGCGGACGAACATCCTGGCATCAACGTCCCATGCGTGCTCTGGATCCACACATGGCTCTGTAGTATCCGTAGGGATGCCTTCTTCCGTGCTTGTCGGCAGGCCCAACTTCAGTATCCAGTTTCGAGCCGCATCTATGTCTCGCTCTCGGGCTTCGTCCTCATGCAGGACGCCGGCTTTCGACACGAGGGTCATCCATGCCCACGCGAGCTTGCGAGGCATTGCTCGGTCCATTCGAAGAATCGCAATGGCTTCTTCAACCATGCTCACGAAATACCGGTATAAGTCCTCGCTGTCCTCCTCGTCTATGAGGGCATTACGGTCGGGCAGCCCCAGATGGGGGTCGGGTCTGTGGCGAACGTCAATGCCGAACTTTGCGACGTACTTCGCGAGATCCTTCACCTCGCAGAAGGCGCGTTCCATCTCCGCCGCAGTTTCAGGAACCGTGGGGATGTGATCGAGGTGCCTGCGGGCAACGATTTCGCCGCGCTTCAGAGCCGCCCTAAACTCGCGCAGGTGGTTGCCGGCGGCGACCATTTGCATGATTTCATCGTCGGGGTGAAGCGCTTCACCGATAAGCACCGGCACATATGCTGCACCGACAGACCCAACCCCGAAGTCCAGGGTAATGTATTTCTTATGATTCAACTTGCGCACCCTTCGCGTGCACCCTTCAATGAGGATCCCCTGCCAGGCCGGTGAAGGTGCCCAGCTTTTCGGCCCGTCGGCCTAGGCAGGGGGTAAAGCGGGGCGCTACGCTGCGATGCCTGCGCGCGGCGCGAAGCGTCCAATCGGGACGCCGCCGAGGTGGATATGAGCCGCTTCGAGGTCAGCGCCGATGTTGGGCAGCATTGCCCCAACCAAGCCGGCCAGCCCGTCGAAGTCGTCCGCAGAACGTGCGTTGCTGGCAGCCCAATGCAGCGCAGAGAGCGCCGCGATTGCCTTTTCGATAAGGGTTTGGGCGGGCTCCGTATCCAGCACTTGGTCGGTAGAATTGCAAGCAGCCATCGTGATAGTTCCTCTACAACTTCATGGTGGTCAGGCGGCAGGAGGTGCGGGAACACCCCTTGTCGCCGCTTTGCCTGAGGCCGTCAGGCGGCGGTAATCACCGTCAGGACAGGGGTGTCCTGCTTCGGCTCAAATTTGATTCCGGCCTGCTCCAGCATCCAGCCTTCGATTTTGTCATGCCACAGGCGCAGCATGTCCAGCGGTCGACGACGGTAGTGCTTCTCGACGAGAGCGGACGGGCTGTGACCTTGGATCTGCGCAACGATGCCGACCGGGACTTCACACCACTCGGCGAGCGTACCGAATGACCGGCGGAGACCGTGCAGGCTGATGTGTGGCAATCCCGCAGCGGCCAGCGCCCGATTGTGGGCGTAGCGCGGTTCGGCAATCCGACCGGTCGCCGCATTCAGGCTATGGAATACCCAGGGCGACGGCTCCCATTTCTCTCCGCGAGTCTCCAGGCTGCGCAGCCGGCGGACCGGAGGAGGGGTGTTATTGCGCCGCTTCAGTTCCAGCAGGAGCGAGGCGAGGTAAGGCGGAAGCGGGATTATGCGGCCCGTCTCCGTTTCCACCTTGTCCGCGATATGCAGGCTTCGCCATTGGAAATCCACGTCCTCCCATCGTAGTGCAGCCAGTTCCTCGCGCCGCGCGCCCGTAATGAGCAGGCCTTGAAGGTAGGCGGACTGCACAGGGTTTTGCAGCGTGCGCACGGCAGCAAACCAGGCCGCCAGTTGCTCACGTTGCAGGCTGTCGCCGTCCTTCGTTGTGCTGCTCGGGAGTGCTCCTGTCACCTTCGGAGACGTGCAGCAATCGGCCGGGATGATGCCGGCATAGTCGTCGTGCCCTCCGCACCACCTGGTGAAAGCCTTCAGCATCCGATATGCGTAGGCGGCGCTAGTTGGGCGGGTCGCCACTTCCGATTCAAGCCACGCGCTTACTCTGGCTGCGGTCAGGTCCGACAGGCTCAGGGGCATCAATGGCGCCAGCGGGCCGCGCGCGGTCTTCTTGCCGCCTCGCTTCCTCAAATCGCCGCCGGGAGCGGCGAGAGCGAGGTGGTCGGCAATATAGATGGCAGACCGCGGCTTCTTGGTCTTAGGCGAAAGCTTGGTTCGCAGGTCTTCCAAGTATTTGGCCCACGCGTCCGCGACCGTGGCGGCTCGGCGTCGCTCGGCGGCTTGCTTGGCTTCGTGAGCAGCCCGGCGTTCGGCCTTTTCGTTGCGGGGGTCGATACCGTCGTCGACCAATACCTGAAGCCGACGCGCTTCCTCTTGGGCCTTGTCCAACGGCCAACTGCGCGGGTCGCCAATGGTCACGCGCAGCGACTCGCCGTGGAGCTTGGCTTGGAAGACATAGGCTTTCGCCCCATTGGCAGTGGCGCGGAGCCCGAGTCCGGGCGCCCGGCTATCCCACAGGAACGCCTGCGCCTTGCCTTCGGGGCACTTGTGCCCGTCCACCCTCGCCGCCGTGAAATTGACCTTTGCCACCTTCGCTACCTTATCGTGCGGGTTACATGCGTCGATGTAACCACCGTGTAACCCGATTGTGTGGCATAGGATCAATATTCGTCAATTGATTTATCAGGAGGTGTCCGGTCAGAAGCGAGGCGTAGAGCGGATTTCGTCGGTTACATCAATGCAGATCCAGTCGTATGCTGGTGTACTTTCGGTGATTTGTAATCATCAGGTGGCGGGTTCGAGTCCTGCAGCCGGCACCAGGAATATAAATGGCCTCCCGATTCGGGAGGCCATTTTCATTTGGGTAGTGCATTAGCAACATTCGACGATATCTAAGATTGGCGGCATATCAGGCAGGCTCGCCAAAGTCGAGCAATATCTTGCAGCTCTCGCGCGGGTTGTGTTCGGCAAGGTCCAGGGCATCGGCGACATCGTGGAAATCGATCCGATGCGTGACGATGCAGCCGGGGTCGACCAGCCCCTGGGAGATCCAGTCGATCACGGTGGTAAACATGTCGCAGTTCAGGCGCGAGGCATAGAGCGAGAGTTCCTTCCGGGTCAGCTCCAGTTGCGGAACGGCCGATGGCATCGCGGAAAAGCCCAGTATGCCGATGCGTCCTGCCGGGGCGGCAATGCGCACGGCTTCCTCCAGGATCGATGGGTGGCAGACGGCGTCGTAGATAAGTGTCGGGCCCTCTGCCACGCCGCGTTTTGCAAGGGCCTGTCCGATGTCCTCATGTGAGGTGTTGATGACGTCATCCGCATCGGCGCCGCAATGGCGGGCCAGCGCCAGCCGTTCGTCAAGGTGGTCGGTGATCAGAACCCGTGCACCGTAGACGCGCTTGAGTACTTGCAGCAGGTTCAAACCGATAGGGCCGGCGCCATAGATCAACGCGATGTCTTCGCGCAGCACGCCTGTGCGGTGGGTCATGTTTGCCGCGACGGCGAAGGGCTCGATCACCGCCGCGCTCGTCGCCGCCAGGCCAGCCGGCACCGCGTAGGCATTGCACGCCGGCACGCACGTGTATTCGCTGAAGCCGCCGTCACGGTGCACGCCGATTACCTGCATGCGGCTGCAGACGTTGCGCCGGCCAATGCGGCAGGCGTGGCATTGGCCACAACTGATGACCGGATCCACCGCCACGCGTTCGCCGATGCGCTGCGCGCTGATGCCCGCGCCGACAGCGTCGATATGACCCATGAATTCATGGCCGATAACGCGGGGATACGCTGCGAACGGATTCTTGCCGTGGAAGATGTGCAGGTCGGAGCCGCAGATGCCGGCATAGCGCACGCGCAGGCGGACTTCGCCGGGGGCGGGGGTGGGGATGGGCCTTGCGCACAAGGACAGGCCGTGGGGTTGGTTAACGACGATGCTCAACATGTTGGGTGCTGGTGGCATGGGGGACGGCATTGTGTGGAAGTGAGCGTCATCTATCGCGTGCCAGGCTACCAGTTCCACATCGCTCCATCGCGTAGCCTTGCCACAGGCAGGTAGGCACGCTCATACGGGTACCTGGCGGCCAGCGCTTCGTCGATGTCGACGCCAAGTCCAGGCACCTCGTCCATGACCAGATGGCCGTCCGCAAAGCGATAGTTGTGCGGGAACACTTCGTCGGTCAGCGCGTTGTGCGGCATCAGTTCCTGGATGCCGAAGTTCGGCGCCCACAGCCCGAAGTTGACCGCCGCCGCCATGCACACCGGCGACAGGTCGGTGGCGCCGTGGAATCCGGTGCGCACCTGGTGCATCGCGGCGAAGTCCGCGATGCGCCGCACATGCGTGATGCCGCCGGCATGGACGATGGTGGTGCGGATGAAGTCGATCAGCTGGTTGCCGATGAGGTCCTTGCAATCCCAGATCGAATTGAAGACTTCTCCTACCGCCAGCGGCGTGGTGGTGTGCTGGCGGATCAGGCGGAAGGCGTCCTGGCTTTCGGCCAGCGTGGCGTCTTCCAGCCAGAACAGGCTGAACGGCTCGAGTGCCTTGCCAAGGCGGGCCGCTTCGATCGGCGTCAGCCGGTGGTGCGCATCATGCAGCAGGTGTGGCCCGAAGCCGATGGCATCGCGCACCTTGCGGAACAGTTCCGGCGTGTGGCGCAGGTAGAGGGCAGTGTCCCACGGTTCTTCCGGCGGGAGCCCCTTCTCCGCGGGTTCATAGTGGCCGGCTTGCTTGCCCACGCCATACACCTTGGAGAGTCCCGGCACGCCGGATTGCACACGGATCGCCTTGAAGCCCTCCTCGATATGCCGGTGGACGGCATCGACGGCTTCCTCGTGGTCGCGGCCGTTGGCGTGCCCGTAGACCAGCAGCCGTTGCCGGCTCTTGCCGCCCAGCAACTGGTACACCGGCATGTTCGCCAGCTTACCGAGAATATCCCACAGCGCCATGTCGATCGCGGCGATCGCGGTCATCGTGACGGGGCCGCGCCGCCAGTAGGCGCCGCGATACAGGTATTGCCAGATGTCTTCGATGCAGCGCGGGTCGCGGCCGATGAGGCAGGGGATGACATGCGCGTCGAGGTAGGTGCTGACCGCAAGCTCGCGGCCGTTGAGCGTGGCATCGCCAAGTCCGTAGACGCCCTGGTCCGTCATCACCTTGACCGTGACAAAGTTGCGGCCCGGACAGGTGACGATGGTTTGTATCCGTTCGATCTTCAAGACGTGCTCCGGCAGTTGTGCGCTTCCCACTGCTGCGTCATCGCATGCGGGGTGCGCACGGGCATGACCGTATGGGAAGGATGCGAAGCAGGTTACCGCGCGAAGGGAGGGGCGGATACGAGCGGATTCTGCAGCGGGAAAGCGCATGGGCTGCACAAATCTTGCGAAACGGCTGCACGTCTGCAGCATTTCTCAATGGTACGTTTTGCCATGGTCAACAGCACGGATGCCACGCACGATGCCGCAATACAAACAATCGAGGGTCAGGGCATGAGGCTGGCGCAGCGTACCGTCTGCAGCGCCGACGCCGCCGTGCAACAGCCCGGCTACGAGCGCAGCCGTCTGTCGCGCGGCGTGGTGCATATCGGGCTCGGCGCCTTCCACCGCGCGCACCAGGCGCTGTACACCGAGGCAGCGATCCATGATGGCGACACGCGCTGGGGCATCGTGGGCGTCAGCTTGCGGGAACCGCGCATGGCGCGCGCGCTGACTGCGCAGGATTGCCTGTACGCGGTCATCGAGCGACAGGGTGCCGAGGCCACGGGGCGCATCGTGGGGGCGCTGGTGCAGGCCCTGTATGCGCCGCATGCACTGGAGCAGGTGATCGGCGCCATCGCCGATCCCGCCGCGTCGGTCGTAACCTGCACCGTGACTGAAAAAGGCTACCACCGGCATCCGTCGACATCCGACCTCGACACCAGCGATCCGGAAATCCGTCATGACCTGGCCCATCCCGAGGCGCCGCGCAGCACGCTCGGCGTGCTGGCGGCGGGGATACGCCGCCGGCCGTTCGGCGCGCCGCTGAGCATTGTCTGCTGCGACAACATGGCCGACAACGGCGACACGCTGCGCAAGCTGCTGACGCAGTACGCGTCGCAGGCCGATCCGGCGCTGGCCCGGCGTATCCACGATGAGGTGGCGCTGCCGAACACCATGGTCGACCGCATTGTGCCGGCCGCAACGCCAACGTCGCTGAACTGGACGCAGCAGCGCCTCGGACTACGCGATGAAGCCGCCATTGTCTGCGAGCCGTTCACGCAATGGGTGATCGAAGACCGCTTCGCCGGAGCGCGGCCCGCGTGGGAGGCTGGCGGCGCGCTGATGACCGGTGATGTCCGGCCGTTCCAGGCCATGAAGCTGCGCATGCTGAACGGCACGCATTCGGCGATCGCCTATGCCGCGCAGTTGTGCGGCATAGAAACCGTGGCCGGGGCGATGGCCGATCCGGTCCTCGGTGCCTTCGCGCGCGGGGTGATGGAGGACCTGCATGCCACCGTCACCGCGCCGCCGGAGTACGACGTCGCCCGCTACGGCAATGCGTTGCTGTGCCGCCTGCGCAACGCGGCGATCGCGCATCACACCGCGCAGATTGCGATGGATGGCACGCAGAAGGTCCCGGTGCGCTGGCTGCCGGCCTTGCGCGAAAGCCTGGCCGCGGGCATCGAGCGGCCATGCCTGGAGCGTGCGCTGGCGCTGTGGCTCCACTATCTGCGCTGCGACATCAACGAGCGTGGCGAGCCGCTGGTCGCCAGCGATCCCGGTGCGCCGCCACTTGCCGCAGCGCTGCGCGGCGCGGACAGCAATACGGAAGCCGTGCACCGGGCCCTGGCGCACGGCGCCGTATTTGGCGACGCCCCGTGGCCGCAGCAGTTCCGGCGCCGGCTTGCCGCACACCTGACGGTATTGCGCGAGCGCGGCGCGGCAGCACTGCTGTCCTTCCCGGCCACAACTTGATAAACAGGAGACAAGCACATCATGGCCCATCGGTTCACTCGCCGGCAGTTCGGCGCACTCGCCGCCGGCGGACTGGCACTGGCATTGCCCGCGCGCAACGCGTTCGCCCAGAGCGCCACCATCAGGCTGAAATACGGCACGGCCTTCCCGGCCGACCATCCGGGCACGCTGCGCATCAAGGAGGCCGCCGAGGCCATTCGCCAGGACACCGGCGGCAAGGTCGACCTGCAGGTCTATCCCAATAGCCAGCTGGGCAGCGAGCCGGACATGGTCTCCCAGGTCCTCGCCGGTGCCATCGACCTCATGTCGACCGCCAGCACCAACTTGCAGACACGTGTGCCAGCCGCCAGCATCAACGGCGTGGCCTTTGCCTTCAGGGACTACGCCGCGGTGTGGGCCGCGATGGACGGCGGACTGGGCGCCTATGTGCGGAGCGCGCTGGGCAAGGTGAACCTGCACGTGTTCGAGAAGTGCCTCGACAACGGCTATCGCAATATCACCTCCGCTACCCGCCCGGTAAACACGCCAGCGGACCTGAAGGGGTTCAAGATCCGCGTCCCGGCGATCCCGCTGTGGGTCTCGATGTTCAGGATGCTGGGCGCGGCGCCGACGGTCATCCCGTTCGCCGATCTCTATTCGGCGCTGCAGACACGCGTGGTGGACGGACAGGAGACGCCGCTGTCGCTGATCCGCAGCGGCAAGCTGTATGAAGTGCAGAAATTCTGCTCGATGACCGCGCATACCTGGGACGGCCACTTTATCTTCGGCAATGCCAGAAAATTCCAGGCACTGCCGCGCGAGGTGCAGGCTTCGCTGACGACACGCTTCACCACTGCGGCGCTGAAGCAGCGCGAGGATATCGCGCGGGTCGACGTCGAGGCGCAGGCGGAGATGACCCGGCTTGGCATCAAGTTCAACCAGCCGGATCCGGCGCCGTTCCGCAAGCTGCTGCGGGACGCGGGCTTCTACGCCGAGTGGCGCAGGAAGTTTGGCGACGAGGCATGGCAGATGCTGGAAAATTACACCGGGCCGCTGGTCTGAGGCAGGCACCATCAAGCCGACATGCAAGAGGAGACAAAGATGGAGCACACCGCCGAGACCCTGGACCGGCCCGCCAGTACCCCCTCCACGGCCAGCGCACGCTGGAGCCGCGTCCTGGCCTGCGTGGTCGAGGTTCCGGCCGCGCTGATCGTCGTGGCCGAGACCCTGATCCTCGGGGGCGGCGCGTTTGCGCGTTATGCCTTGCATGCGCCGCTGCCCTGGACGGAGGAACTCGCCGGCATCCTGTTCCTGTGGCTGGCGATGCTCGGCGCCATCATTGCCCTGCAGCGCAGCGCGCATATGCAGCTCACCACCTTCATCAGCAAGCTGCCGCCGCACCGGCGCGCATGGCTGGATGCCTGTGGCATGTGGATGGTGGTGGCGTTCCTGTTGCTGCTGGTGCGGCCGGCTTGGGAACATCTCGTCGAACACGTGGACGTGCTGACGCCGACCCTGGAGGTCAGCGAAGCCTGGCGCGCCGGGGCGGTGCTCGCCGGCACCGTGCTGATGCTCGTGACCGCCGCGATCCGCCTGCTGGAGACCGCAAGCCGCAGGCAGGTGGCCCTCAGTGGCCTGCTGGTCGGGCTAGGCGCTGGCGCGTTGTGGCTGCTCTCGCCGGTGCTGTTGGGACTGGGCAACGCCAACCTGGTGATTTTCTTCCTGCTGATGCTGGTTGGCTGCGTTGCCATCGGCGTGCCCATTGCCTTCGCTTTCGGGCTCTCCACGCTGTGCTACCTGGCGCTGTCCACGACCACGCCGCTGTCCATCATGCCGAACCGCATGCAGGAGGGCATGTCACACCTGATCCTGCTGGCGGTCCCGCTGTTCATCTTCCTCGGCGGGCTGATCGAGATGACGGGCCTGGCGCGCGCGATGATCCAGTTCCTGGTCAGCCTGATCGGGCACGTACGCGGCGGCCTGCAGTATGTGCTGCTTGGGGCGATGTACATCGTCTCGGGCATCTCCGGTTCAAAAGCTGCCGATATGGCGGCGGTCGCGCCGGCGCTGTTCCCGGAGATGAAGCAGAGCGGCGCGAAGGATGGCGACCTGATCGGCCTGCTGTCGGCGTCCGGTGCGATGTCGGAAACGATTCCACCCAGCATCGTGCTGATCACGGTGGGGTCGGTCACGGGCGTGTCGATCACCTCGCTATTCATCGGCGGGTTGATGCCGGCGCTGGTCGGCCTGGCGATGATGGCACTGGTGGTCTGGTGGCAGACGCGCAAGGAGGACAGGGGCGGCATGGTGCGGCCATCGAGCAGGACGTTGCTGAGATTGCTGGTGGTGGCCCTGCCGGCGCTGGCGCTGCCGGTCATCATTCGCACGGCGGTGGTGGAGGGCGTGGCCACTGCCACCGAGGTATCGACCATCGGCATCTTCTATACGGTGCTGGCCGGCTTGCTGGTGTACCGGCAGTTCGAACTCCGGCGCATTTATCCGATCCTGCTCGATACCGCGGCGTTGTCCGGTGCGATCCTGCTGATCGTGGGCTGTGCCACCACCATGGCGTGGGCACTGACGCAGTCCGGGTTTGCGGAGGACCTGGTCAGCATCATGTCCGCTGTGCCGGGCGGAAAGACTGGCTTCCTGCTGGTGTCGGCGCTGGCTTTTGTGATCCTGGGCAGTTTGCTGGAAGGCATCCCGGCCATCGTGCTGTTCGGGCCGTTGCTGTTTCCGATTGCCAGGCTGGTCGGCGTGCATGAGGTGCACTACGCCATGGTGGTGATCTTCGCCATGGGGCTGGGCTTGTTCGCGCCGCCGTTCGGCGTGGGCTTCTATGCCGCCTGCGCCATCGGGCGCGTGTCGCCGGACGTTGCCATGCCGCGCGTGTGGCCGCATATGGCGGCGTTGTGCATTGCGCTGTTGCTGCTGACGCTGGTGCCGTGGTTCTCGATTGGGTTCCTGTAAGGCTGCGGGCAGGGGCTTACCAGTGGGACTGGCAAGCCTTCAGCGGCCAAGGCCGTCAGGCGGCAAGCTCCTCCGCCAATATGCCTTCCAGCTGCGCCTTCAACAGTCGAAGCAGGCAAAGCGCACTGAAGCAGCCTTCGGATGCGTCGCACAACTGGTCCAGCATGCCAAGCACGCCTTCGATGCCCGCCGCCAATGACTCAAGATTCAGCCGTGCCGCTGTGGATAACGAGTTTCCCGACATATGACCTCCGATCGTTGGATGAAGGCCTGCCGCGCGACGTGAGGGGAGGGCGGCGGGCCTGACAACGAGGGTGGAAGCCCGGTGTCACAGCCAATGCCGGTCAGCCTTGCGGCTGTCTCGTCCGGCCCGCCATAAAGCAATGGCTAGCCCGAATGGGCAAGAAGGTCGCCAACGGCGACTATCAAACTGTGACACGCGGGCTTCCACACCCGGTCATCGTTGTTCGATGACGGCCTCAGTCTCTCGCGCCTTGGCTCGCGATTCGATAAGACACTTCGCATTCCCATACGGACGCCGCATCCTGCCTGAGTGCCGTTCGCCGGCAAATAGCCAAACACCGAAACCCCTCCTCTCTCAACCCGCCCACGCCGGCGCGCTGGCGCCTTTTGCATGGCTTCCCCGGCGGCACGGCTCGCTGTCTCCCGATCGTCTCGCCTACAATGAATCAGACTGCACAATTCGCCCGGACCCACGCATTGCCGCGCGGCACCTATCGCACAGGCAAGCAGGTCACGGACGACAGTGCGGCAAAGGAGCATGATCGATGCGCTCGCCAGCGATGGATGCCACGCGCCTGAGACGCCCCGCGACCTGGGTAGTGGCCGTCATCGTCGCGCTGGTCGCTGCCGGGCGCGTCAGCGACCTCATCGTTGACTGGCTGTGGTTTACCTCCGTTGGCTACGCCGGGGTTTTCCGCACCATATTCTCGACCCAGGCGGTGCTGTTGCTTGCCGTCTTCGGCGTGTCGGCGGGTGCGATCTGGGTATCGGGCTGGCTGGCGCACCGCTGCGCGAGGCAGGCGCAGGCCTGGACGCCGGAGGCCCGGGGCGAACCGGTCGGCGAGATGGCGATGCGCCTGCCCTGGCGCGCCGCCATTGCCGGCGTTGCCGTCTTTGTAGGGCTGCTGATGGCCGTCGGAGAGCTGTCGAGCTGGGACACTGCGCTGCGCTACATCAATCAGGTTCCATTCGGAAAGGCCGATCCGATCTTCGGCAAGGACATCGGCTTCTACTTCTTCTCGCTGCCTGCGTATCTTGCAATCAGGAACTGGCTGCTCCTGCTGCTGGGCTGCTGCGCAGTGATTGCCGGCGCGGTCTATGGGTTGCGCGGCGATATCGCGTTGGTCCAGCCGCCGCGCGGGCTTTCAGCGGCGGCCGCTATCCATGCTGCCGCGTTGCTGGGCTTGTTCTTCGCGTTGCAGGCGTGGTCCTACTGGCTTGACCGCTACCTTCTTCTCTATGGCGACAACGGCGTCGTGGTCGGCGCGAGCTATACCGACATCCATGTGGGGCTGCCGGTCCTGTGGCTGCAGTGCAGCCTGTCTGCCGCGGCTGCCGCCGCTTCATGGGCCTATCTGCGCTGGCGGGACTACCGGGTGCCTGCGGCCGGGGCAATCCTGGTGGCCGGCAGCGCGTTCCTGCTCGGCACGGTCTATCCGGCGCTGTTCCAGCGATTCTATGTCAAGCCCAACGAACTGCAACTGGAGACGCCGTACCTCGAACACAATATCGCGCTGACACGTGAGGCCTATGGCGTAACGCAGATCAAGGCAAAGCCGTTCCCGGTCGAACAGAACCTGAATCTTGCCTCACTCCAGGCCAATCGCCCGACCATCGACAATATCCGCCTGTGGGACCTGCAGCCGCTGCGCGATACCTATGCGCAGCTGCAGGAGATCAGGACCTATTACAAGTTCCTCGCGACGGATATCGACCGCTACCAACTCGACGCCGGTTACCAGCAGGTCATGCTGTCGGCGCGGGAGCTGGAGCCGGCGCTGATCCCGCC
Organism: Cupriavidus sp. IK-TO18; assembly: GCF_015549295.1. NCBI lineage: Bacteria > Pseudomonadati > Pseudomonadota > Betaproteobacteria > Burkholderiales > Burkholderiaceae > Cupriavidus > Cupriavidus sp. IK-TO18. Next base: position 63,836 of record NZ_JADGMP010000032.1, on the reverse strand, counting down.
CAATGCCCAGACCTGGGTGAACCTGCATCTCTTGTTCACCCATGGCAATGGCGTGGTCATGTCGCCGGTCACCGAGAAATCCGCCGAAGGCCTGCCCTTGCTCTATCTGCATGACATTCCACCGCTCTCCGACGGCGGCCCGGTCATCCACGAGCCGCGCCTCTACTTCGGAGAAGGCGGCAAAGGCTATGTCATCGTCAACGGCAGTGTGCCCGAGTTCGACTACCCCAAGGGCAAGGACAACGTCTATACGGCCTACCGCGGGCGCGACGGCATCGACGTCGGCAGCCTGGCGCGCCGGGTCCTGTTTGCCTGGCAGCTCGACGATCCCAATATCCTGCTGAGCGGCTACATCACGCCGCAGAGCCGCATCCTGCTCCATCGCAACATCCGGGACCGGGTGCGCACGATTGCCCCGTTCCTCATCCTCGACCGCGACCCCTATATCGTGGCAAGCGACGGGCGCCTTTACTGGATCCAGGACGCCTACACCACCAGCCGCTGGTTCCCTTACTCGCAGCCTGGCACCGGCGACGGCGACAACTACATCCGCAACGCAGTCAAGGTAGTGATCGATGCCTACAACGGCACGGTGGACTTCTACGTCAGCGACCCCGCTGATCCAATCCTGCGGGTGTACCAGCGCATCTTCCCGGGCATGTTCAGGCCGCTGGGCGCAATGCCGCGGGACCTGCAGCGGCATATCCGCTACCCGGAAGACCTGTTCCTGGTCCAGGCGCAGATCTACCGCGCCTACCACATGGAAGCGGCGGAAGTCTTCTATAACCGCGAGGATCTCTGGGAGTTCCCGCGCCAGTTGTCGGGCATGAGCGCAGGGAACACGCCCGCCGAGCGGATGATGCCCTACTACATGATCCTGCGGCTGCCTGAGGAAGCGAGCGCCGAGTTCGTGCTCATGCTGCCGATGGTGCCCAGCCAGCGCGAGAACATGATCGCGTGGCTCGCGGCGCGCTCCGATCCGCCCAACTACGGCAAGCTTGTCGCCTACACCTTCCCCAAGGAGAAGCTGGTCTACGGGCCGTTCCAGATCGAGGCGCGCATCCAGCAGAATACCGAGATCTCGCAGCAGATTTCGCTGTGGAACCAGATGGGCTCGCGCGTCATCCGCGGCCATCTGCAGGTCGTGCCGATCGAGAATTCCATCCTCTATGTCTCGCCGCTCTACCTGCGCGCGGAGTCCGGCCAGTTACCCGAACTGAAGCGGGTGATCGCCGCCTATGGTGATCGCGTGGCCATGGAGGACACCCTGGGCGCGGCCCTTGCGGCCCTTTTCGGGGGATCCGCCCCGGTGGCGATATTTGAGCAGGGCGCTGCGAACACCCGTGCGCGCGAGGCACTCGCGCACTATGACCGCGCCATCGAGCGCCTGAAAGCAGGGGACTGGGCCGGCTTCGGCGCGGAACTCGATGCCTTGCGGCCGCTGCTTGAGGCGCTCGGGGGCGGGGGTGCCGACAGGCAAAGGTGAACGGCCCGTCTAAGGCTCCGCTGTCGCCGCCCTCTGGGGGAGGGGGGCGCTGCACGAGGGCCGGCCAGAGTGCGCCGGGCTGAAGGTGTGGATGGCGCATGATCCGCTTGTACTCCTGCTGCCGCTCAAGCATAGCCCCTTGGGATCGTGGCGCCGGCGCCATCCCGCCGGGCTTCAGCCATCTCCTATCATGTAGTCACGCCTTACCTCTGAACGAGCAGGCAAACGGGGCCCGGCGCGAACCAGCTGATTCATGTCGATGGCGTCTGCGACGCCGCTCTCACGGCCGGTTACGCGGCGGCGGTTCCTCCTTTGGCTTACCTGGCGGCGCCAAAGCTGCGCGTCGCCTGAATGCGTGTTGGGAGAATGCCATGGGCGACAACCAGCAACAAACTGTCTTGGCGCTGAACCAGCTGATCGAAGCTGGCAAGGACAGCGAACTGGCCTGCATGAGCGGTGCCGGTGAAGTGCGCGATGCACAGCTTCGCGACATCCTGACCGCTACGGCGGACACCTACCGGGCGTCGGTGAAGGAATTGCAATCGATGGTCAGTGCCATGGGCGGCCGGCCGACCGACCGGGGCACCATGAATGGCACGCTGTTCCGTGGCTGGATGGCGTTCCGTCACATGCTGCAGCCAAACAACGACGACGCCGTGCTGGGAATGTGCGAGCACGAGGAAGATGCCGCCAGGCGCGAGTATCAGTCCGTCATGATGAAGACACTGCCACCCGATGCCAGCGCGACACTTCAGCGCCAATATGACGCGTTGAAGCGGCAGCATGAGCGGATACATGCCATGCGCGGCATGCAGGTTCATTGAGGGCTCGCAGTCACACCAAGCGGAGGTGCATTACCGCCGCGTTGCCGGCGGTAATGCGACTTCGCCAATCCGGCCGACGATTCGCGAAGAAGCTGTAACTAGCTTCCCGCCTTGTCCAGTTCGCGCCACGCCAGCCACAGGCGCGTGTCGAATTCCAGCTGGTGGTAGCGCGGCTCCATGTGTTCGCAGAGCCGGTAGAAGGCCTTGTTGTGGTCGCTCTCCTTTAAGTGCGAGAGCTCGTGCACGACGATCATGCGCAGGAATTCCGTCGGCGCTTCCTTGAACAGCGACGCCACGCGGATTTCCTTCTTGGCTTTCAGCTTGCCGCCCTGCACGCGCGAGATCGCGGTGTGCAGGCCCAAGGCCTTGTGCGCCGAGTCGAGCGTGGCATCGAAGCCGACCTTATGCAGCGGCGGCGCGCTGCGCAAAAATTCCTGCTTCAGTTCGGTGGCGTAGTCGTACAGCGCGCGATCGGTCTGCACGGTATGGCGGCCGGGATAGCGGCGGGCGAGGTGGTCGCCCAGGCGGCCGGCGGCGGCGAGTTCGCGCACCTGGTCGAGCACTTCAGGCGGATAGCCGCCCAGGAAGCGCATCGGGTCCTTGCCGGCGGGGCGCCAGGTTTCCGTCACTGCTGCAGCCTGCTTAGTGGTGATGGTGATGCATCCAGCTGTTGTCCAGCGAGTTCACGAAGGACTCGACTGCGTCCTTGTCGCCGGTGGCGTGGCGCATCATCTCGCCGCACTTGCAGAAGCCCTGGTACGGAGTGATGTGCGAGCACGCGGACGTCTTCTGCAGGTACAGGGTGACGGGTTTCGCGCACTTCTTGCACTTGAACTTCAGGGTCAGGGCGGGTCTGCTCATGGCGATGGCTCGGAAAATCAGCGGAAAGTCGAACCTGCGATTGTACCGGCGGGGGCCAAAGCTGGCTGGGGCCGGCTGCGCGCCCCGGCGTGCCTGATACACTCCCGCCATCCCGCACCAATACCAACACGCACCCATGGCACAGTACGTTTTCACCATGAACCGCGTGGGCAAGATCGTTCCGCCCAAGCGTCACATCCTGAAGGACATCTCGCTGTCGTTCTTCCCCGGCGCCAAGATCGGCGTGCTGGGCCTGAACGGCTCGGGCAAGTCCACGCTGCTCAAGATCATGGCCGGCCTCGACAAGGAGATCGAGGGCGAGGCCACGCCGATGCCGAACCTGAACATCGGCTACCTGCCGCAGGAGCCGCAGCTCGATCCCGAGCAGACCGTGCGCGAATCGGTGGAGGCGGCGCTGGGCGGCGTGTTCGAGGCGCGCAAGAAGCTCGATGAGATCTACGCCGCCTATGCCGAGCCGGACGCCGACTTCGACGCGCTTGCCGCCGACCAGGCCAAGTACGAAGCCATCCTGGCCGCCAGCGATGGCAACAACGTCGAGCTGCAGCTGGAGATCGCCGCCGACGCGCTGCGCCTGCCGCCGTGGGACGCGAAGATCGGCCACCTGTCCGGCGGTGAAAAGCGCCGCGTGGCGCTGTGCCGCCTGCTGCTGTCGCGCCCCGACATGCTGTTGCTCGACGAACCGACCAACCACCTGGATGCCGAGTCGGTCGACTGGCTGGAACAGTTCCTGACGCGCTTCCCGGGCACCGTGGTGGCCGTGACCCACGACCGCTACTTCCTCGACAACGCCGCCGAGTGGATCCTGGAGCTGGACCGCGGGCAGGGCATCCCCTGGAAGGGCAACTACAGCTCGTGGCTGGACCAGAAGGAAGCGCGCCTGAAGCAGGAAGAGGCCAGCGAGTCGGCGCGCCAGAAGGCCCTGCACAAGGAACTGGAGTGGGTGCGCCAGAACCCCAAGGGCCGCCAGGCCAAGTCCAAGGCGCGCCTGGCCCGCTTTGACGAGCTCAACAGCCAGGAATACCAGAAGCGCAACGAAACCCAGGAAATCTTCATCCCGGTCGGTGAGCGCCTGGGTAACGAAGTGATCGAGTTCGACAACGTCAGCAAGGGTTTCGGCGACCGCATGCTGATCGAAAACCTGAGCTTCAAGGTGCCGCCGGGCGCCATTGTCGGCATCATCGGTCCGAACGGCGCCGGCAAGTCGACGTTCTTCAAGATGCTCACCGGCAAGGAACAGCCGGACAGCGGCGAAATCAAGATCGGGCCGACCGTGAAGATGGCGTTTGTCGACCAGAGCCGCGATGCGCTGGACGGCACCAAGACCGTATTCGAGGAAATCTCCGGCGGCGCCGACGTGCTGACCGTTGGCCGTTACGAAACCCCGTCGCGCGCCTATATCGGCCGCTTCAATTTCAAGGGCGGCGACCAGCAAAAGCAGGTCGGCACGCTGTCGGGTGGCGAACGCGGCCGCCTGCACATGGCCAAGACGCTGATCGCCGGCGGCAACGTACTGCTGCTGGACGAGCCGTCGAACGACCTCGACGTGGAAACGCTGCGCGCTCTGGAAGATGCGCTGCTGGAGTTCGCCGGCTGCGTAATGGTGATCTCGCACGATCGCTGGTTCCTGGACCGGATCGCGACGCACATCCTGGCGTTCGAGGGCGACTCGCATGTGGAGTTCTTCCCGGGCAATTACCAGGAATACGAGGCGGACAAGAAGAAGCGGCTGGGTGAAGAAGGGGCCAAGCCGAAGCGGATTCGGTACAAGCCGATTGCGCGGTAAGGTACTGCTGAGTGTGAAAGAGAACCAGGCCTGCGGGCCTGGTTTTTTTATGGCTTTTTTATGGCTGTAACGCTCGCGAGCGCATTGGCGATGCTGCTTAGTCCTACGCTCGCACCAGCCGCAACCGCGTAATCTCCGAAGGCGCCCCGAACCGTTTCGGCGGCCCCCAGTACCCCGTCCCCCTGCTCACATAGACCCACATCGCGCCATGCCGCACCAGCCCCGCGGTGTACGGCTGCTGCATCGGCACGAACAGGTTCCACGGCCAGAACTGCCCCCCGTGGGTATGCCCTGATAGCTGCAAGTCAAAGCCAGCCTCCGCGGCGGCGGCGGCAGTGCGTGGCTGGTGCGCCAGCAGCACGCGCACGCCGGCCTGCGCCGGAGCGCCGGCGATGGCGCGGTGCGGGTCGCTGCGGTGGCTTTCATGGAAGCGGCCGGCGGAGTAGTCGGTCACGCCCGCCAGCACCAGCGGCTGCCCACCGTGCTCCACCACCACGTGCTCGTTCATCAGCACGCGCAGGCCGAGCCGGCGCAGTTCGTCGATCCATGGCTGCGCGCCGGCGTAATACTCATGGTTGCCGGTGACGAAGTAACTGCCATGGCGCGCCTGCAGCCGCGCCAGCGGCGCGGTATGCGCGGACAGTTCGCGCACGGTGCCGTCGACCAGGTCGCCGGTGATGGCCACGGCGTCCGGCTGCAGGCTGTTAACGCGCTCGACGATGCGGTCGAGGTAAGGCCCCTTGATGGTGGGGCCGACGTGGATGTCGCTGATCTGCGCGATGGTGAAGCCGTGCAGCGCCTCGGGCAGGTCGGCCACCGGCACGTCGACCTCGACCACGCGCGCCACGCGGCGGGCGTTGATATAGCCGGCCAGCGTGACCAGCAGTGCCAGCAGCGGCACGGCGAGGGCGCTGCCCGATGCCAGTCCGGCGGCCTGCCAGCCGAGCAGCTTGCCCGCCAGCCAGGCGGCGGCCAGCGCGACGTCGCGCGCCAGCGTCAGCACCAGCAGGGATGAGAAGAATCCCATTGCCAGCATGCCGATCCAGGAAATCCGGTCCGCCCACGGCTGGCTGAAGCGCCGCGCCAGCAGCCCGGCGGGCAGCAGCGCGCAAGACAGGGCGAGCCAGACAACAGCAAGCATCTTGACCAGCATCGGCACGGGCATTGCCGGCAAGAGGCGCAGCCCGATGTAGGCATGCAGCAGCGCCGTGATCAGCGCGGCAGTCAGGATCGTGGTGCGAGGAGGCATGGGGCGCGGCAATAGCCAGGGAAACACTGGAGATGAGGCCGTGGCGCGGTCGCTTCAAGGGCGGCGGCTGGTGGCTGGCGCAACGGCGCATCGCGCCTCGGTGTCTTCCTGACCACCAGGCGCCGCAGGGGCGGTGCATCATGCACGCAGACGGCCCGATCTGTCTTTTTTTGCAAGCGCCCTGAATGTTCTCAAATGCGATTGTTCGCCTGTCCGGCCTAATTTAGATTGCCAGCATGGGCCGCCTGCTGTGCTGCATCGTGCCCTCCACGCTGGAGAAAGCCATGCCTTTTCGCCTCAAGCAGACCAGCGCCCTGATCGTGTCGGCGTGGCTTGCCCTCGCGCCCCTCGCGCCGCAGGCCGCTACGCCACCGCAGCCAACCGCCGCAGCGCTGGCCTGGCCGCGCAATTTCGACGCCGCCAACGACCATGTCGAGCTGTACCAGCCGCAGGTCGAGACATGGGACGGCAACCGCCTGTCGGGCCGTGCCGCCGTGGCGGTAGGCGAGAAGAGCGGCTCGCCTACCTACGGCGTCGTGCATTTTTCGGCCACCGCCGATATCGACAAGCCGTCCGGGCTGGTGCAGCTGAGTGCGCTGCGCATCGAGAGCGTGGAAGTCCCCACCAGGCCGGACGCCGCCGACCGGGTACGCCAGGCGCTGGTGTCCCGGCTGCCGGCCAACGGCCTGACGGTGCCGCTGGACCAGTTGCAGGCCAGCTATGCCGTGTCACAGCAGCTGGCCCGCGCCGGCCGCGTGCCGGTCCGCAACGACGCCCCGCAGATCCTGTTTGCGACCACGCCGACACTGCTGGTGCTGGTCGACGGCGACCCCGCCTGGCGCGCCGTTGCCGGCACGCAATATGAACGCGCGCTCAACAGCCGCGCCCTGCTGCTGCGCGAGTCGGGCGGCGAGCTGTACCTGAAGGCCGCTGGCTACTGGTACCGCTCGGAATCCGCGGGCGGCGCATGGGAGGTCATGACGACGGTGCCGAAGGCGCTGGAGCATGCCGCCACCAAGGCCGCCGCCGGCATGAAACCGGACGCGATGCTGCCCGCGGACGGCAAGCGCCCGGCGCGGGCACCGGCCATCGTTTTCGCCACCCGGCCGACCGAGCTGGTGATCACCAGCGGCGCGCCGCAGATGACGCCGGTCAGTGGCGTGGGCCTGCTGACGGTCTCCAACGCCGATCACGCCATCTTCGTCGACCCGGCCACCAACCAGTATTACGTGCTGGTGTCAGGCCGCTGGTTCCGCGCGCCGATGCTGACCGGGCCGTGGGAATACGTGCCTGGCCGCGAGTTGCCGGCCGACTTTGCCAAGATCCCGACGACCGATCCCAAGGCCAACGTGCTGGTGTCGGTGCCGGGCACGCCGCAGGCGCGCGAGGCCGAGATCGCCGCCACCATCCCGCAGACCGCCACGGTCTCGCGCAGCAAGGCCAGCCTGAACGTCACCTACGACGGCGCGCCGCGCTTTACGCCGATCACCGGTACCTCGCTCAGCTATGCGGCGAACACGGGCACGCCGGTGATCGAGGTCGATGCCAGCCACTACTACGCGGTCGCCAATGGTGTCTGGTTCGCGGCGCCCGCACCGTCGGGACCGTGGCGCGTCGCCACCGAGGTGCCGTCGGCGATCTACACCATCCCGCCGGCCTCGCCGCTCCACTACGTGACCTATGTACGGATCTACTCGGTCACGCCTGACACCGTCGTGGTCGGCTACACCCCCGGCTACATGGGCGTGGTGGTCAGCCCCGACGGCACGGTCGTGTACGGCACCGGCTACGTCTATCCGGCCTACGTCGGCGCGGTCTACTACGGCTACCCGGTTACCTATGGATACGGCGCAGGCTTTGGCGTCGGCATGGCCGAGGGGTTTGCCTTCGGCTTCGCGGCGGGTGCGTTCTGGGGTGCGGCGTCGCCGTACTGGGGACCGTACTGGTGGGGCGCCCCGTATAACTGGAACTACGTCAATGTGAACCAGGCCAATTTCTATGGCCGCTGGGGGCAGGGCACGGTGACGCATGCGCAAGGCTGGAATGCCTGGACCGGCACCGAGTGGCGCGGCAGCGCGGCCTCGGGCTTCAACTCGGCGACCGGCGCGCGCTACCAGGGCAGCCGCGGCGCGGCGTTCAACCCATATTCCGGCAACTACGCGGCCGGCCACCAGGGCTCGTTCGCCAAACCGTCGACCGGCCGCGAAGGCGCCGCGCGCGGCGGCGTGGCCGGCAACACCTATACCGGCGACTACGCGGCCGGACGCCAGGCGGCGGGCTACAACGCGCAGACCGGCCGCATCGGCGCGGGCGAGGCCGGTATTGCCGGCAACACCCGGACCGGCGCGCACACCGCCGGCAGCCGCGGTTTTGTCGCCAACCCCGGCAAGGACAACGCCCTGGTGTGGAACAACGGCAACGTCTACGCCGGCCACGACGGCTCCGTGTACCAGCACACCGACGACGGCTGGCAGAAACACACCGCCGGCGGCTGGGAACCGGTGCAGCCGAACAACGACGCCACCAGCCGGCTGGAGTCGCAGCGCCAGGCACGCGAGGTCGGCCAGCAGCGCTGGCTGGGCATGGCGCAGCACTGGCAGGGCGCAGGGCGCTTTGGCGGCGGTGGCGGCGGTGGCTTCCGCGGGGGCGGCTTCCATGGCGGATTCCGGCGCTGAAGCGGTGGCCGGACAACTGCCGCCAGCCCGGTCCCGGCTGTCGAAATGAGTAAACACGGGCACAAGAAAGATTGAATTGGCGCGTCCATGGGCGCGCCTTAACCTGCCTGAACAGGCACAGGATCGGCGGCGGGCGCCGCTGCGTCCGGCATCGGGGGCGGCCATGGTTGCTGGCGGAGGAGGCTTTGTGAGGACAATGCTTAACGGGTGCGGCGTGGCGGGCCTGCTGGCCCTGCTGCTGGTGGCGGGTTGCAGCAAGGAGAAACCGGCGGCGGTGGCGCCGCCGGCAGCCGAGGTGGGTGTCATCACCGTGGCGCTGCGCGACGTGCCGCTCGTCTATGACTTCGTCGGCCAGACCCAGAGTTCGCAGCAGGTGGAGATACGTGCGCGCGTCAATGGCTTCCTGGAGAAGCGGGTCTATACGGAAGGCGCCCTGGTCAAGACGGGCGAGACCCTGTTCCTGATGGATCCCAAGCCGTTCGAGGCCACGCTGAAGGCGGCCGAGGCCGAAATGGCGCAGCAGCAGGCGCGCCTGAATACAGCACGCGCCGACCTGAACCGCGTGCGCCCGCTGGCGGCGCGCAATGCCCTCAGCCAGCGCGACCTGGATGACGCCACCGGCAAGGAGCAGGAGGCAGCAGCCGCGGTGGAGCAGGCACGCGCCAATGTGATCAATGCCAAACTGAACCTGAGCTACACCACGATCAAGTCGCCGGTGGCGGGCCTGTCGAGCTTTGCCAAGCGGCAGGTGGGCTCCTATATCGATACCACCAACAGCCTGCTGACCTATGTCGCCAAGCTGGATCCGATGTGGGTCAACTTCAGCCTGTCCGAGAACGAGGTGCTGTCGTTCCGCTCGTCGGAGAAGTCGGGGGCGGTCCGGTACCCGGCGCAGGAAGCCTTCGACATCGTCATCGTGCTGGCCGACGGGACGGAGTTCCCGCACCACGGCAGGATCGCTTTCGCCGACGCCTCGTTCAGCCAGGAAACCGGCACCTACCTGGTCCGCGCCGAGGTCGCCAATCCGCAGGGCACGCTGAGGCCGGGCCAGTTCGTGCGGGTCAAGGTGCATGGCGCGATGCGCACGCAGGCCATTGCCGTGCCGCAGGAAGCCATCGTGCAAGGCCCGCGCGGGCAGACGGTCTGGGTGATCGGCCCGGACAGCAAGGCGCAGCAGCGCGTGGTCGACGTGGGGGAATGGACCGGCTCCAACTGGGTGGTGCGCTCGGGCCTGAAGGCCGGTGAGCGCGTGGCGGTGAGCGGCCTGGTGCGGCTGATGCCGGGCGCGACGGTCAAGGCCGTGCCGGCGACCGAACTGGCCGCGCATGGCGCGGCCAGCGGTGCCCAGCCCACGGGTGCCCAGCCTGCTGCCGCGGGCTCGGCCACTCCGGCCGCTCCGGCTGCATCCGGTGCAGGCGCGCAGCAGGCGGCGGGCTCCACCGGGGGCAAGCCATGAAGCTTGCCCATTTCTTTATCGACCGGCCGATCTTCGCATCGGTGCTGTCCATCATCATCACGGTGGGCGGCCTGGTGGCGCTGACCAAGCTGCCGATCGCCCAGTTCCCGGATATCACGCCCCCGTCCATCACGGTCACGACCAAGTACCCCGGCGCCAGCGCCGAGGTGGTGGCGCAGAACGTGGCCGCGCCGATCGAGCAGCAGGTCAACGGCGCCGACCACATGATGTACATGAACTCGACGAGTTCCTCGACCGGCGACCTGACGCTGACCACGTATTTCGAGATCGGCACCGACCCCGAGCTCGCGCAGGTGGACGTGCAGAACCGCGTCAACCTGGCGCTGCCCACGCTGCCCGATGCCGTGACGGCGCAGGGCGTCTCGGTGCAGAAGCGGTCGTCGGCGTTCATGATGGTGATTGCCATCTACTCGCCCGACAACAGCTACAACCAGACCTTCGTCGGCAACTACGCCAACATCTACGTGCTGGATGCGCTCAAGCGCATTCCCGGCGCCAACCAGTCGTCGATCTTCGGCAGCCCGGACTACGCCATGCGCATCTGGCTGCGGCCCGACCGCATGGCGTCGCTGGGCATCACCACCGAGGACGTCAAGAACGCGGTCTCCAACCAGAACCAGCAGTTCTCCGCGGGGCGCATCGGCCAGTCGCCGACCACCGGGCCGGTGCAGCAGACCTTCCCGATCGCCACCAAGGGCCGCATGACCGAGCCGGCCGAGTTCGACAACATGATCCTGCGCGCGCAGTCCGGCGACGCCGCGCTGGTGCGCCTGAAGGACATCGGCCGCGCCGAGCTCGGGTCCAAGGACTACTCGCTGCGCAGCCGCTACAACGGTAAGACCGCCACGCTGCTGGCGGTGTACCAGCAGCCGGGAGCCAATGCGCTGGATGTGGCCAAGCAGGTGCGGTCCACGCTGGCGGAGCTGAAGAAGAGCTTTCCGCCCGGGCTGGAGTACGAGATCGCGCTCGACACCACCGAGTTCGTGCAGGAGTCGATCGACGAGGTGGTGCACACGCTGCGCGACGCGGTGATCCTGGTGATCCTGGTGGTGTTCCTGTTCCTGCAGAGCCTGCGCGCCACGCTGGTGCCGATCCTGGCCGTGCCCGTGTCGATCATCGGCGCCTTCGTCGGCATGAGCGCGTTCGGCTTCTCGGTGAACATGCTGACCTTGTTCGGCATGGTGCTGGCCATCGGCATCGTGGTCGACGACGCGATCGTGGTGATCGAGAACGTCGAGCGCAACATGACGGAGTTCAACCTGCCGCCCAAGGAGGCGGCCAAGAAGGCGATGGACGAGGTCAGCGGCCCGGTGGTCGCGATCGTGCTGGTGCTGCTGGCGGTGTTCATCCCGGTGGCGTTCCTGTCGGGCATCACCGGGCAGCTGTACAAGCAGTTCGCCATCACCATCGCGGTCTCGGTGGTGCTGTCCGGCGTGGTCGCGCTGACGCTGTCGCCGGCGATGGCGGCGATCCTGCTCAAGCCCGGCCAGCACAAGAAGAACCGCTTCTTCACCTGGTTCAACAATTCCTTCGACCGGCTCATTGCCGGCTATGACAGGTCGCTGCAGATCGTGATCCGGCGCACGGTGATGTCGATCGCCATCATCCTGGCGATGGTGGCGGTCAGCGTGGTCATGTTCATGCGCATCCCGACCTCGTTCCTGCCGGTGGAGGACCAGGGCTACCTGTTCGGCGCGGTGGTCATGCCGGACGCGGCCAGCCTGGATCGCACCCAGACGCTGTCGAGCCGGGCCGAATCCTGGCTGTCCAGGCAGCCCGGCGTGTCATCGGTGGCCACGGTCGATGGCTACAGCCTGATCGATTCGCAGAACAAGGCCAATGCCGGCACGCTGTTCATCACGCTCAAGGGCTTCCATGAGCGTGGCGAGGGCGAGTCCGCGGCCGACCTGATCCAGAAGTCGATGCGGGAATTCTCGCGCTACCAGGACGGCGTCGTGATCCCGCTGAATCCGCCTTCGATCCCGGGCCTGGGCACCACCGGCGGCTTCGAGTTCTGGCTGCAGAGCACAGCGGACGGGACTTACCAGCAGCTGGAGCAGAAGGTCCACGAGTTCATCGCCAAGGCCCGCCAGCGGCCGGAGCTGACCGGCGTGAACTCCACCATCAATTCGCGCTCGCGCCAGTTCCTGGTCGAAGTCGACCGGGAGCGCTCCGAGACCCAGGGCGTGCCGGTCGAGAACGTCTATTCTGCGCTGCAGACCATGTTCGGCTCGCTCTACGTGAGCCAGTTCCCGAAGAACAGCCGCTTGTTCCAGGTGATCCTGCAGGCCGAGCCCGAGTTCCGCTCGCGCCCGGAAGACCTCGACAAGGTCTACGTGCGCAACCACAACGGCGAGATGGTGCCGATCAAGGCGGTGACCTCCACCAAGTATGTGCCGGGGGCGGACATCGTCACACGCTTCAACAACTTCCCGGCCGCCAAGGTCATGGGCGACGCCGCGCCGGGCTACAGCTCGGGGCAGGCTATCTCGGCCATGGAGGAGGTGGCGCAGGAGGTGCTGGGGCCGGGCTACGCCTATGCCTGGAGCGGCCAGGCTTATGAAGAAAAGACCGCCGGCTCCACCGCGGTCTACGTCTTCGCCTTTGCCCTGCTGATGGTGTTCCTGATCCTGGCGGCGCAGTACGAGAAGTGGTCGCTGCCGCTGGGCGTGCTGCTGGCGGTGCCGTTCGCGCTGTTCGGCGCGCTGCTCGGCATCCTGATGCGCGGCATGGAGAACGACGTCTACTTCCAGATCGGCCTGACCGTGCTGATCGCGCTGGCGGCGAAGAACGCGATCCTGATCTTCGAGTTCGCGGTGGAAATGCGCGAGAAGGAGGGGCTGAGCGCCTACGATGCCGCTATCCACGCGTCCAAGCTGCGCCTGCGGCCGATCATCATGACCTCGCTGGCCTTTATCCTGGGCTGCGTGCCGCTGGCCATCGCCAGCGGCGCCTCGGCCGCCAGCCGGCAGTCGCTCGGCACGGGCGTGATCGGCGGCATGCTCGGGGCGACGGTGATCGCGCTGTTCTTTATCCCGATGTTCTTCTGGGGCCTGGAGCGCATGTCCGAAGGCAAGCCCAGGAAGCCCGCCAAGGCCGGCGATGCACAGCAGCCACCCACTACTCCACCCACCGCGCCGTCGGCCGGAGAAACGCTATGAGCCCGCGCGTGTGGATGCTGGCGGCCTGTGCGGCGGCAACGCTGGGCGGCTGCGCGATCGGCCCCAACTACCAGCGCCCCGAGACCCCGGACGCGTCGCAGTACCGGCTCGACACCGGCGCGCTGGCGATCGCCGCCGACAGCGACTGGTGGAACCAGTTCAGCGACCCGGTGCTGAACGCGCTGGTGGATGAGGCGCTGGCAGGCAACTACGATATCCGCATCGCCGCCGCACGCATCGACGAATTCCGTGGCCAGCTGATGGTGGCGCGCGCCGGCTTTTTCCCGCAGCTCAATCTTTCCGCGTCGGCCGCGCGCCAGAGCATCGGCAGCCTGAACAGCACGCAGTTTGGCAGCGGCACCGGCAATACTTACCAGTTGCTGGCCAACGCCAACTGGGAGATCGACCTGTGGGGCCGCATCCGCCGGCAGGCCGAGGCGGCCGAGGCCAGCCTGTGGAATGCCGAGTACGCGCGCCGCGGCGTGGTGCTGGCGCTGGCGGCTTCCGTGGTGCAGGGGTATGCCACGCTGCGCGGGCTCGATGCGCAGCTCGATGTCGCGCAGCAGACGCTGGCATCGCGCGCGAGCGGGCTGGATATCTTCCGCCAGCGCTATGAAGGCGGCGTGATTTCGCAGCTTGAACTGGCACAGGCCGAGAATGACTACTACGTGGCCGAGGGCTCGATCCCGCCGCTGCGTGCCAGCATCGCGCAGACCGAGAACGCGCTGTCGGTGCTGCTGGGCCGGCCGCCGGGCCCGATCGAGCGTGGCAAGCCGATCCACGAGCTGCAGGCGCCGCCAGTCGGCGCCGACCTGCCGGCCGCCTTGCTCTCGCGCCGGCCCGATGTGCTGCAGGCCGAGCAGGCCGCCATCGCCGCCAATGCGCAGCTGGGCGCGGCGCAGGCGCTGTACCTGCCGGCGGTCAACCTGAGCGGCCTGTTCGGCGCCGTGGCGGCGTCGCCGGGCGCGCTGTGGGACAGCGCGTCGCGGGTGTGGGCGTTCGGCGCGGGGCTGACCCAGCCGATCTTCCAGGGCGGCGCCATCCGCGGGCAGGTGCAGACCGCGTCCGCGCAGCGCAACCAGGCCATGTTCGCTTACCAGGGCACGGTGCTCGCGGCGCTGGCGGATGTGAACAGCGCGCTGGCCAACGGCGTCGAGACCCGCACGCGGCTGGGCAGCCTGCGCCGGCAGGAACAGAGCCTGTTCATCTATGCCGACCAGGCTTTTGCCCGGTACGAGGGCGGGTATTCGAGCTACCTGGAGGTCACCAATGCGCGCGAGAAGCTGTTCGATGCGCAACTGGCGGCGATCCAGGGCCAGGTCGACGTGCTGACCAGCACCGCGGCGCTGTACAAGTCGCTGGGCGGCGGCTGGCCGTCGGTGCCGCAGGCCGTGCGCGAGGCGGGGATGCAAGGGGATGCGAAGGTGCTGGCGAGGTAGGACCGAAGCCGAAGCCGAAGCCGACGGTGTTGGGTGCTCCAAGCCGCCCGAGCTGGCCCAAGCAAGGTGTTCTCACTCTCCCCTCAGCGGGAGAGATGACCAAACCGGCGGGATGCGACAGTCATCCCTACCGCGCCGACCACTCCCCCTGCCTGACCCCCAGCGCGGTCACCACCCCATACGCCGTAATTCCCAGCGCCACCCCCAGGAAATGCCCGTCCAGCCCCATCCCGAACACATTCGCCAGCACCCAGCCGCCCCCCGCCGCCAGCGCGATCCGGCATAGCCCCGCCGCCACCGGCCAGCGCATCCGCCCGGCGCCCATCGAGGCAAAGTACAGCGCCATTCCCAGCCCGAAGCCGCCGAACGCCGGCCCCACCCATGACAGCGCGCGCGCCGCGATGGCGATGACTTCCGCATCGTTGGTGAACAGGCCGGCAAAGCGCACCGGCGCCAGCCCGACCGCCGCACCGGCCGTACCCGCGATCGCCAGCGCAAGGAAGGCGCCGACCCATGCGGTGCGGCGCGCCGTATGCCAGTCGCCCGCACCGACCGCGCGCCCGACCAGCGCCGTCAGCGCCGAACCCACGCCGAACGCCAGCGGGATCATCAGGAATTCCAGCCGCGCCGAGATCCCATAGGCCGCCACCGCCGCGGTGCCATGATGGCGCAGCTGCGCTGTGACGAGGATGGTGGTCAGGTTGGCCACCGACGCCAGCGCGCACGCCACCAGCCCCACCGACAGGATGCGCGAGAACAGCGCCCACGACGGCCGCACCCGCAGCACCGGCACGAAGCCGGCGCCGCCGCGTGCGACCACGATCGCCATCGCCAGTGCCGCGGCCCACGAGACCGCGGCCAGCGCGGCGCCGATGCCGGCCAGCCCCATGCCGGCGGGTTCGGCCAGCAGCCATGCCAGCACCGGGAAGGCCACCCACATCAGCGCCAGCACGCGCGCCGCCAGCGCATGGCGACCGCCGCCGCGCAGCACCGAGGCCAGCGTATTGGCCAGCCACGCCGGGATCGCGCCAGCGCCGAACAGCCAGATCGCATAGCTGGCGGCAGCTTCGGCAGCGGTGCCGCCGGCCACGGCGCCGAGCACCCCGCGCGGGAAGCCGGCCAGCACCACCGCAAAGGCCAGCCCGGCCGTGACCGCGATCAGCAGCGCATGCATCACCAGCGCCGAGGCTTCCTCGCGCTTGTTGGCGCCCAGCGCCCGCGCGATCGCCGCGACCACGCCGCCGCCCATGGCGCCGGCCGACATCTGCTGCAGCAGCAGCGCAAACGGCAGCACCACCGCCCAACCCGCCAGCGCGGCGGTGCCCTGGCGCGCGGCCAGCCAGGTTTCGATCAGCTGGCCCACCGCCTGCAGCACCGCAATCAGCGCGGTCGGGCCGGCCAGGCGGCCGATGCGGCGGGCGAGTTCCGTGGCGGGGACTGTCTCGGCCGGTACGGTGCCGGCGGGCAAGGCGCCGGTTTCACTCATGTCCGTGCTCCGCGCCGTGGCCCACGCTGTCGGGTTCGCCGAAGCGGCGCTGCAGGAAGCGGCCGGCGCCAGGGCCCGGCAGCACGCGCACGTCGTCCAGCGTGATCGGCGTGCCGTCGGCGCGCGCCAGTGCGGGCTCGGCGATTTCCTGGCCGGTGCGGCGGTCCTGCAGCAGCGTCAGCGGACCTTTCTCATCGGTCATCCAGCGGTCGGCCCAGGCCTTGAGCGCGACATAGGCCGGAAAAAAGTCACGGCCCTTGTCGGTCAGCCGGTAGACATGGCGGCCGCCGCCCTCTGGCGTGACGCGGGCCAGCAGGCCGTGCGCCACCAGCGTCTTGAGCCGCGCGCTGAGGATATTGGGGGCGATGCCCAGGTTGCGTTCGAACTCGTCGAAGCGCGTGCTGCCGTAAAAGGCCTCGCGCAGCACCAGGATGGCCCAGCGCTCGCCCAGCACCGCCATGGATCGGGCGACCGGGCAGGGCATGGAAGTGAAATCGGTTGGGGTGGGTGGCATGGTCTCGGCGCCTCGGTCGGTCTCTTGCTTTCAATTTGCAAGTTTCATGAAGCATAGCTTGCAGAATGAAAGTTCGTTCAGCATCGGGAGGGGGCCGCAGGGGATTCTGTTCGATTACCGGCCACCGTCGCCAACGGGGCGGCGCTGGCTGAACCTGCCGGCCATGTCGAGCTTCAGGCTGCAAAGACTTCGATCTTGCCCAGCTCTTCCCGCATGAAGCCGATCAGCGCGCGGGTGGCCATCGACGGATGCAGGTTCGGCGTGGTGATGATGTAGAGCCGGTTGCCCAGTCCTTCCGGCCGCCAGTCCGGCAGCACGGGCACCAGCGTGCCGGCTTGCACCGCCTCCCAACCGATATAGACCGGCAGCAGGCCGATGCCATGCCCCTCGCTGACCGCGCGCGCCAGGAACAGGAAGTGCTCGGATTGCAGCGTCGGCGTCAGCGCCACGTCGACACGCTGGCCCTCGCGGTACAACGACAGCGCAAACTGGCGCGGCGTATAGGGCGGGCAAAGAAAGCTGCACCCCGCCAGGTCCGGCGGCACTCGCACGGGCGGAATGGTCGCGAGGTAATCCGGCGATGCATACAGTTGCCAGCGGATATCGCAGATTTCGCGCGCCACATGGTCCAGCGGCGGTGCCGAGGTGACCTTCAGCGCCACGTCGATCTCGGCCGCGATCAGGTCGTTGACGCGGTTGGCGAAGAACACCCGCAGCGTGATCCCGGGATGCAGCTTGGCGAAACGCAGCAGCAATGGCGCGATATAGGCGTCGCCCAGCCCGGTCGGCACGCTCACGCGCACATGGCCGCGCAGGGTCTTGCCCAGGCTGTCGATCTCCGCCTGTGCCGAAGTCACCTCCTGCAAGATGCGCACGCCGTGCTGGTACAGCGCGTGGCCGGGCTCGGTCAGCTCCAGCCGGCGCGTGGTCCGGCGTAGCAGCTGGGCGCCGGCCTGGTGCTCCAGCTCGCGCAACTGGCGGCTGACCTGCGAGCGCGTGACGCCGCGCCGCCGGCCCGCTTCGGCAAGATTGCCGGCGTCGACGATATCGACGAAGGCCTGGATCAGGTTGAGGTCCATCCGGGATTGCCTGTGGGATTGTCGAGTCTGGCGCAACATTGTGATTCCGCTGCGCGTGATTGTCGATGAATGACCGTGCCGATACAGTGGCAAGCTGATAGTCAGCTAAGCGAGAAAGGGAGACAACGGATGGCCACGGACCTCTGGTTTGAAGACATGCACCGCACCGCCGACGAACTGGTGGCGCGCGGCGCACAACTCGCCGGCGGCCTGCGCCGGCTGGGCGTTGAGCAGGGCGACGTGGTCGCCGTGCTACTGCGCAACGATCCCGCCTACGCCGACGTGGTCAACGCTTGCCGCACCGCCGGCTGCTACTACTGCCCGATCAACTGGCACTTCACCGCCGAAGAGGTGCGCTTCCTGCTGGCCGACAGCGGCGCCAAGGTGCTGCTGGTTCAGTCCGACCTGCTGGCCGCGGTGCGTGACGCCGTGCCCGCCGGCATGACGGTGCTGTCGGTCGGCGGCAGCGCCGAGGGCGCGACCGAATATGAAGGCTGGCTGGCGCAGCAGCCGGCCTATGACGGCCCGCGCGTGGCGCCGCGCGGCCATATGGCCTACACGTCCGGCACCACCGGCCGGCCCAAGGGCGTGATACGCGCTCCGGTCCCGCTGGACCAGCTCGAAGCGCAGCAGGCGCGCGCGCGCTCGCTGGTGCGGCAGACCTACGGCCTGGAGCCGGGCTGCCGCGCGCTGATGTCGGCGCCGCTGTATCACAGCGCGCCCAGCTCGTTTATCCAGAACGCGCTGCAGATGGCCGAGCGCCTGGTGATCACGCCGCGCTTCGACGCCGAGCAGGTGCTGGCGCTGATCGAAAAGCACCGCATCGACGTGGTCTACCTGGTGCCGATCATGTACGTGCGCCTGCTCAAGCTGGCGCCCGAGGTGCGCGCCAGGTACGACCTGTCGTCGCTGCGCTTCGTCGCCTCGACCGGCTCGCCGTGCGCGCCGGAGGTCAAGCGCGCCATGCTCGACTGGTTCGGCCCGATCATCCACGAGACCTATGCCTCCAGCGAGGCCGGCATGATCACCGTGGCCACGCCGGCAGACGCCGCCGCGCGTCCCGGCACCGCCGGCCGCCCGGTCGACGACGCGCAGCTGCGCATCCTGGATGAAGACGGCCGCGAGTGCGCGCCGGGCGAGATCGGCCTGGTCTACGTGCGCCAGCCCGCCTATCCCGACTTCAGCTACCGCAACAACGAGGCCGCGCGCCGCGCGATCGACCGCGGCGGGCTGGTGACGCTGGGCGACATGGGCTACGTCGACGCCGACGGCTACCTGTTCATCTGCGACCGCGCGTCCGACATGGTCATCTCCGGCGGCGTCAACATCTACCCGGCCGAGATCGAGCACGAGCTGGTGCGCTATCCCGGCGTGGCCGACTGCGTGGTGTTCGGCGTCCCCGACGACGAGTACGGCGAGCGCCTGCTCGGCATGGTGCAGCCGATGCCGGGCGTGGAAATCCGCGAGGCCGAGGTCATCGAATGGCTGCGCCAGCGGCTGTCGGGCTTCAAGGTGCCGCGTAGCATCGTGGTCGAGCCGCAGCTGCCGCGCGACGAGACCGGCAAGCTCGCCAAGCGCCGGCTGCGTGACCGATACTGGGAAGGCCGCCAGCGGCGCGTCTGAGTCTACCGGGCAGCGCGGCGATACAGAGATAACCACAGGAGGAGACGCGATGCACAAGGACAAGAAAGGACGGCGGGCCTGGCTCGCCGCGATGGCAGCCGGCGCCGGATGCGCACTGGCTCTGTGGGGCGGCGCCGCGCTGGCCGCCTATCCGGACCGGCCGCTCAAGCTGGTGGTGCCGTACACGCCGGGCGGCTCGACCGACCAGTTCGGACGCGCGCTCGCCGACGGCATGTCGCGACAGCTGGGCCAGACCGTGGTGGTGGAAAACCGCCCCGGCGCCGCCACCATGATCGGCACCAACAGCGTGGCACGCGCGCCCGCCGACGGCTACACCATGGTGCTGGCGACCAACGGCAGCATGGTGCTGAACCCCATGCTGTACAAGAAGATCAGCTACGATCCGCCCAAGGACTTCAAGATCTTCACGATTGGTGCCGAGGCGCCGCTGGTGGTGGTGACCAACACCCAGGTGCCGGCCGGCAACATCAAGGAATTCGCGGCCTACGCCAAGTCGTCCGGCGGCAAGCTCAACTATGCATCGGTGGGGCTGGGCAACGCGCTGCAGCTGGCCACCGAGATGCTCAAGACCGAGCTCGGCATCAACGTCACGCATGTGCCCTACAACGGCAGCGCGCCCGCGCTGGCGGCGCTGCTGGCCAACGACGTGCAACTGATGGTCGATGTGGTCAGCACCTCGCTGCCGCATATCAAGGCCGGCAAGCTCAAGGCGCTGGCGGTCACCGGCCGCACCCGGCTGGAGGTGCTGCCCAACGTGCCGACCGTGGCCGAGAGCGGCTATCCCAATTTCCAGGCAGCGACGTGGTTCGGGCTGGCGGTGCCGGCGCAGACGCCGCCTGAAGCCGTAGCCAAACTGCAGGCGGCCGCTTCGCACGTGCTGAAGGACCCGCAGTTCCGCGCGACCTTCAGCGCGCTCGGGCTGATCGTGCAGCCGCCGCGCACGCAGGCGGAGATCGACCGGTATATCGAGGCGGACCGGGAGCATTGGGGGAAGGTGATCAAGGCGAACAATATTTCGCTGGACTGAGTACGCTGGCTTTCGCTGACTGAGGCTTTGCTCCCCTCTCCCACTTCGCGGGAGGGGAGCGTTCACCACGGGCGGCAGCTTACTCAATTGCTCGCGAGCCGATCACCGGCCACCCTTGGCCCACGCCGCAACGATGGGCGTATAGTTCTCGCTGATCCCGGCCGTGCAAGTCCCGTCACCGCGCCGAATGCCCCAGCAACGCCCCCCGTGTCATGACCGAGCGCGAGCCCACCGATCCTAAAGATCCCGATTCCGCCAATCCGTCATCCGCGGAGCCGGGGCAGCGTCCAGACGCCGAGGCCCAGCCTGACCCCACCGCACCGCATCCCGATCCCCGCCTGCTGAACAAGCTCACCCGCCGCGCCCGCGTTGCCGCCTCGCGCAAGTCGCGCCAGGCCAGCCGCATATCGCGCACCACGCTGCGCTACACGGTGTTCATGTTCGGCGCCGGTTGCGTTGGCCTGTTTTCGCTGGTGTTCGCATGGATCGCCGAGGTGGCGCTGCGTTGGAACCACCACCTGACGCAGGCCACGCCGTGGCTGGCGTTTGTAATGCTGCCGTTCGGGCTGGCAGCGCTGCGCTGGCTGACGATCCGCTTTGCGCCGCAGGCGCGCGGCAGCGGCATTCCGCAGGTGATCGCCGCGTTCACGTTGCCGCCGAATGGTCCGGCACAGACCGCGCTGGTGTCATTGCGGCAATCGATGTGGAAGGTGTTGCTGACCACGCTGGCATTACTGGCCGGCGCGTCGGTGGGCCGCGAAGGGCCATCGGTGCAGGTCGGCGCCGCGGGTATGCTGGCGTGGGGCCACTGGTGCCAGGAGAAACTGCGCTTCCGCATCGGCTTCCATCCCAATGCGCTGATCGCCGCGGGTGCGGCCGGCGGGCTGGCGGCCGCGTTCAATACACCGCTGGCCGGCGTGGTGTTCGCCATCGAGGAACTGGGGCGCGGCACCGCCGTGCGCTGGGACCGGCTGGTGCTGTCGGGTGTGCTGACCGCCGGTTTCCTGTCGCTGGCGGTGCTGGGCAACAACCCGTATTTCGTGGTCAAGGTGCCGATGCTGGTGTTGAGCAATGCGTGGGGCCCGGTTCTGGTGTGCGCGCTGCTCAATGGCGTGCTGGGCGGCTTCTTTGCCAAGGCGCTGGCCGGCGGCGTTTCCGGGCTGCTGCCCGCGCGCTGGGGCGGCCTGGCTACGCAGCATCCGGTGTGGGTGGCGTTCGGCTGCGGGCTGGTGGTGGCCGTGCTCGGCGTGGCGACCTCGGGCGCTACCTTTGGCACCGGCTACGAGCAGGCCGCGGCGCTGATCAACGGCGAGTCCCACGCCACGCTGTGGTTCGGCATCGCCAAGCTGGTGGCGACGGTGGTGTCCTACTTTGCCGGCATCCCGGGCGGGATCTTCACCCCCGCGCTGGCGATCGGCGCAGGCATCGGCCAGAACGTGGCGCAGTTCGTCACCGGCATGGCCGAGCCGCGCGTGCTGGCGCTGGTGTCGATGGCGGCGTTCCTGGCCGCGGCCACGCAGGCGCCCATCACCGCCAGCGTGATCGTGATGGAGATGACGCGCACGCAGGACCTGACCGTGTTCCTGCTGGCGGCGTCGCTGCTGTCGTCGTTTATCGCGCGGCAGTTCTCGCCGCGCCCGTTCTACCACCAGGTGAGCCACGGCTTCAGGCGCGAGGCGCAGGCGCTGGCAAGCAAGGCGCCAGCCTGAGAGTCGCACCGCGGCGCTATGTGCAGGAGCCGCCGGGGCGATCGGTTAAGCTAGCGCTCGCCCCGATCCGCAGGCTGTCAGGTGACTTTTGCGGCACGTACGCCGCAGCCCCGCTGCCATGCGTGAGCGGTGCCGCCCCCCGGCCCGTGGAACATCCCGGCCGGGGCGCGCTCCAACCCGGAGCCGATTTCCAGGAGTCAGACTTTGAAATTCCCCGTTGCCGGGCTGGCGCTCGCCGGCCTGCTGGGCGCCGCCGGCGCCATTGCCGCCCCCGCCGCCAAGCCCGCTGCCGCGGCAGCAGAATCCAAGACCGCCAAGACAGCCAGCAGCCCCGAAAACAGCGCGCTGGCGCCGCTGCTGGGCATGCTCGAGATCGGCAATCCGCTGCCCGCGCTGCCCGACTGCGCCGACAAGCGCTCGCCCGATGGCCGCGACGTGACCGCGTTCTGCGTGGAACTGAAGGGCGACGGCCTGGTGCGCCAGGTTGGCGTGCCGCGCGACAAGCGCCCGGGCTTCATGGATGGCCCGCACTTGGTGGCCTTTGTCGACCGCAATGCGCTGGTTGGCCTGGTGGTCCCGACCGCCGGCGCCAATTCGCAGCAGGCCGCCGTTGACAGCATCAACGCGCTGTATGGCAAGCCGTTCCGCCAGGAACAGGAAGAGATGCGCGACAAGGCCGGCAAGACCGTCAAGACGATCCATGCCGGGTGGACGAAGAGGCCACTGACCGTCGAGCTGTATGCGATGCCGGAAGACCCGGCCACCGGCACCATCGAGATGCTGCTGCCCCAGGCGCGCGCGCTGATGGCGGAAAAGGATGCAGAGGTGGACGGCAAGTTGAACCCCGCATCGGCGCCCGCGGCGAAAGGCAAGGCTGACAAGCCTGAAAAGACCGAAAAGGCGGCCGCCAAGCCGCCTGCCAAGCCGGTCAATCCCGGCAGCTGGTAAGCAGCGCGAGGCTGTGGCGGCCCGCGGCCGTCACAGGCCTTCCATCACCTTGTCCAGCCCCCGCACCACGCCGCGCACGGTGTGGACCTTGCGGATCGCCAGCAGCGCGCCGGCGACATAGGGCTTGGAGCCGTCGCCGGCCTCGTGCTTGAGGTGCAGGCGCTGGCCGTCGGCGCCGAAGATCACCTCCACGCCGAGCTGGTAGCCTGGCAGCCGCACCGCGTGCACCTGCGTGCCCGACATGGTCGCGCCGCGGGTTTCCTTCGGGCCGTTGACCTGGTCCACCGGCACCGCCTGCGCGGCGGTCTTGACCTGGCCGAGCCGGTAGGCCAGTTCGCGCACCGTGCCCGACGGCACGTCGACCTTGCCGGCCTTGGCGTAGTCGATGATCTCCCAGTGTTCCAGGTGGCGCGCCGCCATCTCGGCAAACTTCTGCAGCAGCACCACGGTGATGGCGAAATTGCCGCATGCCAGCACGCCGCGCTCGGCCTGGCGCGCGGCCGCGTCGATCTCCGCGTAGTCCTCGTCGGTCAGCCCCGAAGTGCCCACCACCACGTGCGCGCCGTGCGCCAGTGCCTGCAGGATGTTGTGCTTGGCGATGGCCGGCTTGGTGTACTCGACATAGACGTCATAGGGCGTCTGTCCCAGCGCTTCGATGCTGGCAGCAGCCACGCCCGGCGTGTCGGCATGGCCGGTCAGCTGCGCCAGCGGCTGCCCGGCGGCGCCGCGCGACAGGCCTGCCACCAGCGCCATGTCGGAGGCATGCGCCACGCCGCGCGCCAGTTCACCGCCGGCCCAGCCGGTCACGCCGCCTACGGCGACACGGATCGGATTGCTCATTGGATATCTCCGCTTTGGCTTGTTCGGTCTGCGAGCATACCGCTTCAGCCGGCAGCGCGCCGGCGGTCCAGCTTGCGCGCCAGCACGATCGAGGTGGTGGTGTGGTTCACGCCGTCGAGCATGCCGATCTCGTCCAGCAGCCGGTCCAACCGGTCGTGCGTGTCGCAACGGATCGCCACCAGGTAATCGACCGGCCCGCTGACCGAGTTGACCTCTTCGATCTCGGGCAGGCGCTGCAGCGCGCGCAGGATCGCCGGCGCGGCCTTGGGCTGCACCGAGAGCCCGCAATAGGCCAGGATCACGTTGTCTTCCATCTTCTGCCCCAGGCGCACGCCATAGCCTGCGATCACGCCGCTGCGCTCCAGCCGGGCAATGCGGGCGACCACGGTGGTGCGGGCGATGCCCAGCTGCCGTGCGAGGTTGGCGGCGCTTTCGCGCGCATTCGCCTGCAGCAACGACAGCAAATGGCGGTCGGTCACGTCGAGTTCGGTCATAACGTCGGACAGGTTCGTCGGTTCGTTCGATTATGGCGGGTTTTCGTCGTTCTTGTGCCTTCATTCCGTCGCAGCCGCTATCCATACTCCAGTCACGGGACAACCTTTCTTGTGGACGGAGGCACCATGCAACCCTCGAACCTGGGCCGGCAGGCCCCACCAGACCTGCCCAAGGCGAAACGCCCGCTGCATGTGACGGTGCTGGGCGCAGGCAAGATCGGGCGCACCATTGCCGCCATGCTGCATGACACCGGCGACTACCGCGTCAGCGTGGTCGACCATGACGCGCGCCGCCTCGACGGCCTGCCGCGGGGCGTGCTGGCGCGCGCCGGCGATCCTACCGAGCCGGGCACCTGCGCCGCGCTGCTGGCCGGCGCCGACGCGGTGCTCAATGCGCTGCCTTTCCACGCCGCCATCGCCGTGGCCTCGGTCGCGGCGCGCCTGGGCGTGCATTACTTCGACCTGACCGAGGACGTGGCCGCCACCCATGCGATCCGCCAGCTGGCGCAGAACGCGCGCTCTGTGCTGATGCCGCAGTGCGGGCTGGCGCCGGGCTTTATCGGCGTGGTCGGGAATGACCTGGCGCGGCGCTTCCTGCGTGGCGGCGGCGAGCTGCTGGACCTGCAGATGCGGGTCGGCGCGCTGCCGCGCTACCCCAGCAACGCGCTCAAGTACAACCTGACCTGGAGCACCGAGGGACTGATCAACGAATACTGCAACCCGTGCGAAGCCATCGTCGACGGCCGCCGCGTCGAACTGCCGGCGCTGGAAGGGCTGGAAAGCTTTGCGCTGGACGGTATCGAGTACGAAGCCTTTAATACATCTGGGGGCCTTGGCACGCTGCCCGAGACGCTGGCCGGGCGCGCGCGCCACGTCGACTACAAGTCCATCCGCTACCCCGGCCACTGCGCGCTGATGAAGCTGCTGCTCAACGACCTGCGCCTGCGCGAGCGCCGCGACTGGCTGCGCGAGATCTTCGACCGCGCCATCCCGGTGACCGAGCAGGACGTGGTGATCGTGTTCGCCACCGCCACCGGCTACCCGGCCGGCGGCGAACGCGGGCGCGGGCCGCTGACGCAGGCTTCGTTCTCGGCGCGCATCGGCGGGGTCGACAACAAGGACGGGCACCTCAACGCGATCCAGCTGACCACCGCGGCGGGCATCTGCACCGCGCTGGACATGGTAGCCACCGGCGCGTTGCCGCAGGCCGGCTTCGTGCGCCAGGAGACGATGCCGCTCGACGCCTTCCTCAAGAACCGCTTCGGCCGCCACTACACGCAGCATCCGCTGCAGGAGACCCACGTATGAAAGCGCAAGAGTTTGCAGCCTGCTGGGATTCGCTGGGCCTGCCGCGCCCATGGCAGGACGGCACGCCTGCCGGCGCGGTGACGGTGCGCTCGCCGGTAGACGGCGAGGCCATCGGCCATGTGCCGGCCTGCACGCCGGCGCAGGCCGATGCGCTGATCGCGCGCGCGCACGCGGCGCAGAGCACCTGGGCGCTGCTGCCGGCACCGGCACGCGGCGAGATCGTGCGGCGCTACGGCGAGGTGCTGCGCGAGCACAAGCCCGCGCTCGGCCGGCTGGTGTCGCTGGAATCCGGCAAGATCCTGCAGGAAGGGCTGGGCGAGGTGCAGGAGATGATCGACATATGCGACTTCGCCGTGGGCCTGTCGCGCCAGCTGCACGGGCTGACCATCGCCTCGGAGCGTCCGCAGCATGCCATGCGCGAGACCTGGCATCCGTACGGCCTGTGCGGCGTGATCTCGGCCTTCAATTTCCCGGTGGCGGTGTGG
Organism: Cupriavidus sp. IK-TO18; assembly: GCF_015549295.1. Lineage (NCBI taxonomy): Bacteria > Pseudomonadati > Pseudomonadota > Betaproteobacteria > Burkholderiales > Burkholderiaceae > Cupriavidus > Cupriavidus sp. IK-TO18. The sequence continues at coordinate 37,326 of NZ_JADGMP010000032.1, read as the reverse complement.
GCGTGGAACGCGGCGCTGGCGCTGGTGTGCGGCAACGGCGTGCTGTGGAAGCCGTCGGAGAAGGTGGCGCTGTGCGCGCTGGCCGCGCACGGGCTGCTAGAGCGCGTGCTGGCTGCGGCGGCGCCGCAGCATGCCGGCATCACCGCGGTGCTGCCGGGCGGGCGCATGCTTGGCAACCACCTGGTGCAACACGCGGCGGTGCGGCTGGTCAGCGCGACCGGCTCTACCCGCATGGGTCGCGAGGTCGGCATCGCCTGCGCCGGGCAGTTCAAGCGCAGCATTCTCGAGCTGGGCGGCAACAACGCCGCCATCGTCGCACCTTCGGCCGATATCGAGCTGGCGGTGCGGGCCATCACCTTTGCAGCGGCGGGCACGGCGGGCCAGCGCTGCACCACGCTTCGCCGCTGCTTCGTCCATGCCGACCTGATGGATACCATGGCGAGCCGGCTGGTCACGGTGTTCGACCGGCTGCCGGTCGGCGATCCGCTCGACGACGGCACGCTGATCGGCCCGCTGATCGACAACGCCGCGGGCGACGCCATGGCCAACGCGCTTGCCGCGTGCCGCGCGCAGGGCAATATCGTCACTGGCGGCGAACGGCTGCTGGCCGCGCGCTTCCCGCATGCCTGCTACGTGCGGCCGGCGCTGGTGATGACCGACGTGCAGCACGACACCATGCTGACCGAGACCTTCGCGCCGATCCTGTACCTGATGCCGTACACCAGCTTCGACGAGGCGATCGCGCTGAACAATGCCGCCGCGCACGGGCTGTCGTCGTGCATCTTCACCGAGTCGATGCGCGAGGCCGAGCGCTTCCTGTCGTCGTCGGGCAGCGACTGCGGCATCGCCAACGTCAATATCGGCACCAGCGGGGCGGAGATCGGCGGCGCCTTCGGCGGCGAGAAGGCGACCGGCGGCGGGCGCGAGTCGGGATCGGATGCGTGGAAGGGGTATATGCGCCGGGCGACCAACACCATCAACTACGGCGATTCATTGCCGCTGGCGCAGGGGATCAGGTTCGAGATCTGAAGGCGGCATCACGAGCGCCGTAGGGAACGGTAACAAGCCTTACATGCCTTTGACGCCGTATTACGCAAACTGCCCGTATAACGTCAGCAGGGCAGGCACATGCCCGTTTCCGGCCCTGAGGCCCCCTAGGAAAACACCATGAAACTGCTGACGATTGGACTGGCTGCCGCGGCGGCATCGGTCACCCTGCTGGGCGGCTGCGCCGTCTATCCCACTCCCGCCGGTCCCGCCGTGGGTCCCGCGCCGGTCTATGTTGCCCCCGCGCCGGTCGTGGTCGCTCCGCGGCCGTATTACTACGGCGGCTACGGCTACTACGGCCGTGGCTATCGTCGTTGGTAATGACAGCTGGAATGACAGCTGGAATGACAGCAGCACCGCCGCGATTGCCGGAGGTTGCGGCAAGGTAGGCAGGATTGAAGCAACGGCGGGGAGCCCGGCAACAGCGTTCAGTTGCCGCCCGCCGCGTCACCGGGCCGGGCGTTGAGCCCGCCCCAGCTGGGCGTGAGCGTCTGGCCGATCTCGGGCAGGTCGACCAGGTCCAGCACCCGGCCGACCGTATGGTCGACCAGCTCGGCAATGCTTTGCGGCTTCTGGTAGAAGCCCGGCACCGGCGGGAACACGATCCCGCCCATTTCCGTCACCGCCGTCATATTGCGCAGGTGCGCAAGGTTCAGCGGCGTTTCCCGCACCATCAAGACCAGCTTGCGCCGCTCCTTCAGCGTGACGTCGGCGGCGCGCGCGATCAGGTTATCCGACAGGCCATGCGCGATCGCGGCCAGCGTGCGCATGGAGCAGGGCGCCACCACCATCGCGTGGGCGCGGAACGAGCCGCTGGCAATGGTGGCGCCGATATCGCGCACGTTGTGCACGACACTGGCCAGCGCTTCCACCTCGGCACGGCCGATGTCGAGCTCGTGCTGCAGGTTCATCACGCCGGCCGGCGAAATCAGCAGGTGGGTTTCCACCGCGGGCGCCGCGCGCAGCACCTGCAGCAGGCGCACGCCGTAGATGGCGCCGGTGGCGCCCGTGATCGCGACGATCAGCCGCCGCGGTGGTACAGACCCCGCCGTGGCCGGCGGGGCAGCGCTCACGGGCATGGCGGGCTCAGCCCTTCAGCAGGGTTTGCAGCTCGCCGTTCTGGTACATCTCCATCATGATGTCCGAGCCGCCGATGAACTCGCCGTTCACGTAGAGCTGCGGGATGGTCGGCCAGCTGGCGTATTCCTTGATGCCCTGGCGGATGCTGTCGTCGTCCAGCACGTTGACCGTGGTCGGCGCGTCGACGCCGCAGGCCTTCAGGATCTGGATGGCGCGGCCCGAGAAGCCGCACATCGGGAACTGCGCGGTGCCCTTCATGAACAGGACTACCGGGTTGCCCTTGACGATCTGGTCAATCTTTTGCTGCACGTCGCTCATGGTCTGCTTTTCAGTTGGATGGCGCCGCCGTCGGGCGCCGCCTGGGAAAAGGGATGCCGCGCGGCAAGCCACGCGGCGGGAATCTGCCGCCGATTTTACCGGAATCGCCGGCGGGCTTCAGGCTTGCGCCCCAGACCAGCGTCCGCCGGTGCAGCGCTCCTGGCCGGCGAGGTCGCGCGCGGTGAAAACGTCTGTAAAGCCGGTCTCCTGCAGGAGCGCGCGCGTCGCCTGGGCCTGGTCGTAGCCGTGCTCCATCAGCAGCCAGCCGCCCGGCAGCAGCCGTTGCGGCGCGCCGTCGACGATGGTGCGCAGGTCGGATAGGCCGTCCTGGTGGTCGGTCAGCGCATCGATGGGCTCGAAGCGCAGGTCGCCTTCGGCCAGGTGCGGGTCGCCCGCGGCGATATAAGGCGGGTTGCTGACGACCAGGTGGAAGCGCAGCCCGGGCGGCAGCGCGGCGTACCAGTCCGATACCAGGAAGTTGATACGGTCGGCGCCAAGCGCGCTGGCGTTGTCCTGCGCCACCATCAGCGCGCCGGGCGAGATATCGGTCGCCCATACCTGCGCATCGGTGCGTTCTCGCGCCAGCGTCACGGCCAGGATGCCCGAGCCGGTGCCCAGGTCCAGCACCAGCGGGCGGGGCACGTCGGCCAGCCGGGCCAGCGAGGCTTCGGCGGCGATCTCGGTGTCGGGGCGCGGGATCAGCACATCGGGCGTGACGCGGAACTTGCGGCCGAAGAATTCGCGCTCGCCCAGCAGGTAGGCCATCGGCTCGCCAGCGAGGCGCCGCGCCAGCAGCGTGGCAAAGGCATCGCGCTGGGCCAGCGTGAGCGTGTCGGTATCGCGCGTGATCAGCTGCGTGCGGGTGAGGCCGGTCACGTGCGTCAGCAGCATGCGCGCTTCCAGCGTGGGCAGGCCCACCATGGCAGCGAGGGTCTGGGCTTCGCGCAGCGTTGGCGTGGCCGGCAGCGCGGCAGTGTTAGGGGAAGACATCGGGTAGGGACGGTTCTGTTGCCGGCCACAAAAAACCCCACCGGCGCAGGGCCTGGCGGGGCTTTGAGGCGGGATCTCCGGCGTTTCGCCAAGTGTACCGCCCATCGGAGGCGGGCGGCTGAAAGCCCCCCGCCGGCACGATTACTTATTGACGGCGTCCTTGGCCTTGTCGGCGCCGGCATTGACGGCGTCCTTGGCTGCCTGCTTGGCATTGGCCATGGCGCTGCCGGCTTCTTCCTTGGCCTTCTCGGCGGCAACCTGCGCGCTCGAAGCGGCATCGCTGGCGGCAGCCCTGGCGGCGTCGGCAGCGCTGCCAGCTGCTGCGGCGGCGTCGCTGGCAGCGGCCTTGGCGGATTCAGCGGCGCTTTGCATGGCGCTGTCGGCGCTGGAAGCTGCGGGGGCTTCTTCCTTCTTGCTGCAAGCGGCCATGGCTGCGGTGATCATCAACAGCGCGAGCAGTTTTTTCATGATTTCGTCCTAGGAAATGTTTTGGGAGAGACTCACCCGGCACCATTCTCCGTTTGCCGGTCGAAATCGATTATAGACAGCGCGTTTACCCCTACCAGTGCTGTTTCAAGCATTTACAAGAAATACAAAGTCTTGTGGGACGTTACGCGCTGTTCGCGCACGAAGCGGGCCTGAGCGGTGCTTAAGCCGCTTATGCGTCCTCGCCGAGCGCGGCCAGCTGGTCCGCCTGGTGCTCCGCGGCCAGCGACGACAGCAGCTCGTCCATGTCGCCGTCCATGATCATGTCGATCTTGTAGAGCGTCAGGTTGATGCGGTGGTCGGTCACGCGGCCCTGCGGGAAGTTGTAGGTGCGGATGCGGTCGCTGCGGTCGCCCGAGCCGATCAGGTTGCGCCGCGTGCTGGCTTCCTTCGCCTGGGCGGCGCGGGTCTGCATGTCCTTGATGCGCGCGGCCAGCACCTTCATCGCCTTGTCCTTGTTGCGGTGCTGCGACCGGTCGTCCTGGCACTCGACCACGATGCCGGTCGGCAGGTGGGTCAGGCGCACGGCCGAATCGGTCTTGTTCACGTGCTGGCCGCCGGCGCCCGAGGCGCGGAAAGTGTCGATGCGCAGGTCGGCCGGATTGATCTCGACCTCGCCGACCTCATCGGCTTCCGGCATCACCGCCACCGTGCAGGCCGAGGTATGGATGCGCCCTTGTGCCTCGGTGGCGGGCACGCGCTGCACGCGATGGCCGCCGGATTCAAACTTCAGCTTCGAAAACGCGGCATCCCCGGCGATCCGCACGATGACTTCCCGGAAGCCGCCCAGGTCGGACTCGGACTCGCTCATGATCTCGACCTGCCAGCGCTGGCGCTCGGCGTAGCGCGTGTACATCCGCAGCAGATCTGCGGCGAACAGCGCGCTTTCTTCGCCGCCGGTGCCGGCGCGGATTTCGAGCAGCAGGTTGCGGTCGTCGTTGGGATCCTTGGGCAGCAGCAGGCGCTGCAGGCTCTGCTCCAGCGCTTCCAGCCGCTCGCGCGCGCTGGCGATCTCGTCGGCGGCGAAGTCCTTCATCTCGGGATCGTCCAGCAGCGCCTGCGCGGTGCCCAGGTCGTCCTGCGCCTGGCGGTATTGCCCGTACTGCTCGGCCACCGGCGACAGCTCGGCATGCTCGCGGCTGAGCTTGCGGTACTGGTCGATGCTGGCGGTCGCGTCTTCGCGCGCGAGCAGGGCGTTGACTTCATCGAGTCGCTCGGCCAGTTGGTCGAGCTTGGCAAGCATGCTGGCTTTCATCGGGATGCGGGGGAATGGAGGGAGGCCAGTGGGCCGGGGCTGCCGGAATGCGGCGGCGGCGTGCCAGCGCGGTCGGCGTGCGGCAAGACCGGAGCGCGGCTAGCGCTCGGAGTGGCTGCTGTGGCGGAACAGGCCCGGCACCAGGCGCAGCAGCGCCTCGCGGTCTTCGCCCTGGGTGTGGTTCAGCGCGTGGGTCGGGCCGTGCAGGAACTTGCGGGTCAGTGCGCCGGACAGGGCTTCGAGCACCGCCTCGGGGTCGTCGCCGCGTGCCAGCATGCGGCGCGCGCGTTCCAGCTCGGCCTGGCGGATGGCTTCGCCGCTGGTCTGCAGCTCGCGGATGACCGGCACCACGCTGCGCGTTTCGAGCCAGTGCATGAAGTTCTGCACGCGGCTTTCGATGATGGCTTCGGCCTGCGCGACGGCGGCCTGGCGCAGCGCGTTGCCTTCGCGCACGATCGCGCCGAGGTCGTCGACGGTGTACAGGAAGACGTCGTCCAGGCGCGCGACCTCCGGTTCCACATCGCGCGGCACGGCCAGGTCGACCATCATGATCGGGCGGTGCTTGCGGCGCTTGACCGCGCGCTCCACCGCGCCCAGGCCGATGATCGGCAGCGAGCTGGCGGTGCAGGACACCACGATGTCGAATTCATGCAGCCGCTCGCCCAGGTCGGTCAGGCGGATCGCCTGCGTGATCAGGCCCTGGCCAGACAATTGCTCGGCCAGTTTCTCGCCGCGCTCGACGGTGCGGTTGGCCACCACGATCTGGCGCGGCTGCTGCGCGGCGAAGTGGGTCGCGCACAGCTCGATCATCTCGCCCGCGCCGATAAACAGCACGCGCTGGGTCGAGACGCTTTCAAAAATCCGTTGCGCCAGCCGCACCGCGGCGGCGGCCATCGATACGGAATGCGCGCCGATCTCGGTCTGGCCGCGCACTTCCTTGGCCACCGCGAAAGTGCGCTGGAACAGCTGGTTCAGGTACGTCCCCAGCGAGCCGGCCTCGCCGGCGGTGCGCACCGCGTCCTTGAGCTGGCCCAGGATCTGGGTCTCGCCCAGCACCATCGAATCCAGCCCGCTGGCCACGCGGAAGGCGTGGCGCACGGCTTCGGACTGCGGCAGCGCGTACAGGTGCGGGGCCAGGTCGCCGGCCGGCACGTTGTGGTGCTGCGACAGCCACCGCAGGGTGTGCTCGAAACCTTCCTGGCCCGGCTTCAGGACGTCGGTGGCGCAGTAGATCTCGGTGCGGTTACAGGTGGAAAGGATGGCGGCTTCGGTGCCGCTGCGGCCGGACAGGTGCTCGCGCAGCGCTCCCAGTGCCGGTTTGATCTGCTCGAGCGGAAACGCCACCCGCTCGCGCAGCGAGACTGGTGCCGTCGTGTGGTTGATGCCGATCGCGAGCAGTTGCATTTGTTGGGGACAGGTACGATCCGGAGCGTGGCCGGACCGGTTGCCATTATACCGCCGGCACCACAGATTGCAGGCGCATACCCAGTATGCGTCGCAGCCGTCTGGTTTGCAGTATCGTTACGACGCAGCCGGATGCGGCTGTGATTCAGGCTACACAGGAGAATTGGATGCTGGGCACTTTGATCGTGGGTTTGCTGGTGGGACTGGCTGCGCGCCGGCTGCATCCGGCAGGACGCGTCGTGACCCTGCCGGCCGCGCTGGTGCTGGGCGCGGCGGGCGCGGCGGCCGCTTTCTACGGTGGCCGCGCGCTGCACCTGTTCGTCGACGGGCAGCTCAGCAGCTGGCTGGCGGTGATTGCCGGCGCCGCCATCCTGGTCGGCGCCTGGGGAGCCGTCCGGCCGCGCGGACGGTAAGGACAGAACCGACGCGGCGGCCTGGAATCTGCGCGCCGCTTGATCCTGGTCAGGTGCGCACGGGATCCGCTTCAGCCCGCGCGGCCAGCAGCCGGCGCAGCACGCCATTGGAATAGTGGCTGGCCACCTCCTTCAGGAATGCCGCGAAATCCACATGGGCGGTATCGTCCGCCCGGTCCGACACCGTGCGCATGACCGCGTACGGGACGCCGTATTCATGGCACACCTGCGCCACCGCGGCGCCTTCCATTTCCACCGCCAGCAGGCCGGGCAGCCGCTCGCGCAGTTCCGCCACCGCAGCCGGGGCCCCGATAAACTGGTCGCCGCTGGCGATCATGCCCTTGTGCAGCCCCGGCGTGGCCACGCCGAAGCGGGCCAGCACCTCGGGCGGCACGTCGGCGCCCAGGTCGAGGCGCAGGAAATCCGCCGCGGCGCCTTCCAGTTCGGCGGTCAGCGCCGGGTCGGCCGGGAACTCGGCGCGGTCCAGCAGCGGCACTTCATGGCGGCCGAAGAACGGGCGCGCGTCGAGGTCGTGCTGGATCGTCCGGTCCGCGATGACGATGTCGCCGACATTGGTGTCGGCGCCGACGCCGCCCGCCAGCCCGGTAAACACCACCTGGGTGGCGCCGAACTCCCGGATCAGCGTGACCGTGGTCGCCGAGGCTGCCACCTTGCCCATGCGCGCCAGCACCAGCACGCACGGCTGGCCGTACAGGTTGCCGACGTAGTAGTCGCGCATGCCGATGGTGTGCACCGTGGCGCGGCTGTCGTCGTGGCGCATCGCGGCCACCAGGCCGTCGACTTCATCGTGGATGGCGGCAAGGATTCCCAGGGTCATGGGGCAGGCGGAGTGGAAGGCGAAACCCAGAGCATACCGGCGCCCATGCGGCAGGCATAGCGCCGGCACGCCGCAAGGTGCGGCCCGGGCTGCGCTTTGCTAAAGTCCCACGCATCGGGGCACGCAAGGGCGAGCATGCAAACCTCCACCGTGGCAAACGGCGAACGGCGCGCCATCCGCCAGGCGCTGGCCGACTGGCGCGCACGCGGACGGCTGGCTGCCGAGGCGATCGCCGCCCCCTGGGCACGCACCGAGCCGGCCGCTACCGACTGGCGCCGCTGGCTCGACCAGGCGCTGATGGCGCTGGGCACCGCCCTGCTATGCGCCGGCGTGATCGTCTTCTTTGCCTTCAACTGGCAAGACCTGCACAAGTTCTCCAAATTTGGCTTGCTCGCCGCCGCCATCACGGTGCTGGCAGCGTTCGCGTGGCTGCGACCCGCCGCCGACGCCGCCGGCCGCGCCGCGCTCGGGGGCGTGCAGGTGCTGTCCGGCGCGCTGCTCGCCGTGATCGGCCAGACCTACCAGACCGGCGCCGATGCCTGGCAGCTGTTTGCGCTGTGGGCGCTGCTGGCGGTGCCGTGGGCGCTGGCGGCGCGCGCTGCGCCGCACTGGTGGCTGGTGCTGGTGGTCGGCAACGTGGCGCTGCTGCGCTACTTCAGCATCCGTTTCGGCATGGAAGGCCTGTTTGCGCTGCTGTTCGACAGCCGCTACCTGCGCACCGCCACGCTGGCGTTGCTGGGGGCGGTGCTGCTGCAACTGGCGCTGTGGCACCTGCTGGCCGCCCGCGCGTCCGGGCTGGGCTTCCGGGGACAGACCGGCAGCCGCCTGCTGGCTGCGCTGGCCTGCGTGCAGGCCGGCTCGCTGGGCCTGACCAGCCTGTTCGACAGCCGCTTCGATGCGGCATCATTCGTGGTTGCGCTGGCCGTGCTGGCAGGTCTGGCGTGGTGGTACCGGCAACGCGCCTTCGATATCGTCGTGCTGAGCCTGACCTGCCTGACCGGCATCGTGCTGGTGGTGGCCGGACTCGGCAAGCTGCTGTTCGAGGGCAAGGGCGACTTCGGCGCATTCCTGCTGCTCGGGCTGGTCACCATTGGCCTGGCCGCAGGCGCGGCGGCGTGGCTGATGCGCGCTTATCGCGCTCAACTGCGCGCCCAACCGGAGCAGGCATGAGCACCACCTTGCAGACCGAGCAACGGCTCTGGCAGGAACTGGCCGCGCGCGGCGCGGTGCAGGGCGAATGCCCGGAGCACAGCCACGCGCCGTGGGCGGTGCGCTGCCTGATGGGCGCGGCCGGCTGGCTTGGCGCCTTGTTTTTCCAGATGTTCCTGGTTGGGACGGTGTTCGTGGCCGCGCGCGAGAACGGCATCGCCATGGCCGTGACCGGGCTGGCCATGATCGCGCTGGCCGCGTTGCTGTACTGGCGTGGCGGCGGGATCGCGGCGAGCCAGTTCGCGCTGGCGGTCAGCCTGTGCGGGCAGGGGATGGCGGTGTATGGGCTGGTGGAGGCGCTTGGCTTTGCGCGCGTGACCGGGACCGCCGGATTCTGGGCCGGCATCGCGCTGTTCGAAGGCGTGCTGGTGTTGCTGGTGCCCAACCGGTTGCACCGGCTGCTGTGCGGGCTTGGCGTGTGGATCGGGCTGGCGGGCGCACTGCATCTTGCCCTGCCGCACGGATCCTCCGATGACTGGCGCGCGCTGACGTGGACGCTCGGCTGGCTGGCGCCGCTGGGCTGCGCGCTGGTGACCGCCTTCACGCTGGCAGAGGCGCGCGTGTGCGCGGCGGGGCGGCATGCACTGCTGGAGCCGCTCGCCGATGCCACGCTGCTGGCCGCGCTCGCCATGGCGCTGGTGGTGACCGGGATGAGTCATCCGATGACGTGGCTGTTCGGTCCGGAGGCGGGGCGGCTGTCGGTCGCGCACTGGATGGGGGGCGCGCTGCTGACGCTGGTGCTGGCGGGGTTTTCCCTGGCCGAGTGCCGCCGCCTGGCCACTGGCTCCGCCATGCAGGCGGCAGTGCTCGCCGGCACGCTCGCCTTTGGCGCACTGATGGCCGCGGCGCCTGCCGTCGTGGCCGGCGCGCTGGCGCTGGCACTGGCCCTGCGCCGGGCTTCCATGGCCTGGATGGGCTTGGGCGTCACCGCCATTGCCGTCGGCTTCGTCTGGTACTACAGCGCGCTGCACTGGACCCTGCCGGCCAAGTCCGTCACGCTGGCAGCGGCGGGTGTGCTGTTGCTGGCCGGGCGCCACTGGCTGCTGCGCGGTCGCACCGGCAAGGAGTTCGCATGAAGCGCTGGATCGTGACCGCCTGGGCGCTGACCCTGGCGCTGGCCGCCGCCGGCATCGCCGGCAAAGAAACGCTGCTGGCACGCGGCGACACCGTCTTGCTGCGGCTCGCGCCGGTCGATCCGCGATCGCTGATGCAGGGCGACTACATGGCGCTGAACTTCGCCATCGGCAACCAGATCCGCACGGCGCAGGGGCCGGCGCAGCGCCCGCCGCGCGACGGCGTGGCGGTGATCCGGCGCGACGCGCAGGGCGTGGCCAGCTTCGTGCGGCTGCATGACGGCGGGCCGCTGGGCGTGGGCGAGCAGTTGCTGCGCTTCCAGGCGGCGCGGTCGCGCTGGGGCGGGGCGCAGGTGCAGGTGTCGACCGATGCGTATTTCTTCCAGGAGGGGCAGGGCGAGCGCTTTGCCCAGGCCATGTACGGGGAGTTCCGCGTGGGCGCGGACGGCCAGGCGCTGCTGGTGGGGCTGCGGGGGAAGGAAATGGAAAAGCTGTGAAGCGGCGGGCGGTTCCCCCGCGCCCGGCAGAAAACAAAAAACCCGCGAAATCGCGGGTTTTTTGGCGTCGGGGGCTGGCTCAGACGTTGAACAGGAAGTTCAGCACATCCCCATCCTTCACCACGTATTCCTTGCCTTCCGCCCGCATCTTGCCGGCTTCCTTGGCGCCGGTCTCGCCCTTGAACGAGATGTAGTCGTCGAAGGCAATGGTCTGCGCACGGATAAAGCCGCGTTCGAAGTCGGTATGGATCACGCCGGCCGCCTTGGGCGCCGTGTCGCCGACATGGATGGTCCAGGCGCGCACTTCCTTCACGCCGGCAGTGAAGTAGGTCTGCAGGCCAAGCAGCTTGAAGCCGGCGCGGATCACGCGGTCCAGGCCCGGCTCTTCCATGCCCAGGTCGGCCAGGAATTCGGCCTTGTCGGCGTCGTCCAGGTCGGCGATCTCGGCTTCGATGGCGGCGCACACGGCTACCACCGGCGAATTGGTCTGCTTGGCGTACTCGCGCACTGCGTCCAGGTGCGGGTTGTTCTCGAAGCCGTCTTCACGCACGTTGGCGACATACATGGTCGGCTTGGCGGTGATCAGGCAGAACGGACGGATGGCGTCCCATTCTTCCGGGGCCAGGTCGAGGGTGCGCACGGCCTTGGCCTGGTCGAGCACGGCTTGCGCCTTTTCCAGCACGGCGACCAGGCGCTGCGCTTCCTTGTCGCCGGCGCGGGCCGGCTTGATATAGCGGGCCAGGGCCTTTTCCACGGTGGCCAGGTCGGCCAGTGCGAGTTCGGTGTTGATGACCTCGATGTCCGACAGCGGATCGACCTTGCCGGCCACGTGGATCACGTTGTCGTCTTCGAAGCAGCGCACCACGTGGGTGATGGCATCGGTTTCGCGGATATTGGCCAGGAACTGGTTGCCCAGGCCTTCACCCTTGGAAGCGCCCGCGACCAGGCCGGCGATGTCGACGAACTCGACCGTGGCCGGCAGGATGCGCTCAGGCCTGACGATCTCGGCCAGGCTGGCGAGCCTCGGATCCGGCACTTCGACCACGCCCACATTGGGCTCGATCGTGCAGAACGGATAGTTTTCGGCGGCGATGCCGGCCTTGGTCAGGGCATTGAACAGCGTGGACTTGCCGACGTTGGGCAGGCCGACGATGCCGCATTTGAGGCTCATGGTCTTGTCTTAGAAATCAAGGGTTTGCAGGATGCGGTCCGGTGCCGGGCGGGCTGGCGACGGGCGCCTGGCGGGGCCAGTGGCGGGACTGCATCGGACGAGACAAACACGTCACATCGAGCGCGGGCTCGACGGCTATACGGGGTCTGCCACGGAAAACGGCAATTGTAACCCTATCGGGCCTCCGGGTTGCTGGCCGGTCGCCGTTCCACCCGCATATAAAACAAGACGGCCAGGAAAGTCTTCCTGGCCGTTGCGTGAGCGCCGCTTCCGCTCAATCGAGGTTCACGACGTTCATGCGCCGTCCGTGAACTGGTCCCGCTTATCCGTCGTCTTGGCGCCGTCCGTAAACATGTCGCGCCTGTCGATTGCCCTTGCACCATCCAGGAATACATCCCGCCGGTCGATTGACCGTGCTCCATCCGAATACACATCGAACTTGGAGACCTTGGCGCCGTCGGTATAAACGTCCCGCGGGCCAGTCGTGCCTCCGAATGCCGATCCCCCTGCAACCGCGATACCAACCGCGGCAATCCAAAGCGCCCTCTTCATTGCTCCACCTCCCTTCAGGTGGTTCGTCCCCGGTCAGAAACAATTCGTTTCAATATAGGCTGTGCGTTTCCGAACTTTGACCCACGCACCGACAGTTTTGTCATATGCCTAATGACCTGAGGAAATAATGAGCGGCCGCGCCCGAAGGGCCCCGGAGTGACGTGGCTATAATCCAGCCATGACCCGATCCCACGCGTCCGCGCGCACCGCTGCGCGCAATTCTTCCGCTTTCCAGGTGGCCGTCGTCGGCGGCGGCATCGTCGGCAAGTCCTGTGCCTTGTTGCTGGCCCAGCAGGGCATGGACGTGGCGCTGGTGGCGCCGAAGCCGCCCCGCGGCGTCGGCCGCGCGCCAGCCGAGGATTGGGACAGCCGTATCTATGCCTTCTCCGCCAGCTCGCAGGCGCTGCTGGAGCGGATGCGCGTGTGGGAGGCGCTGGACCCGGCTCGCATCCAGCCGGTGCGCGACATGCGTGTCTTTGGCGACGTCAGCGCCGCCGAGACCTCGCCCAGCCTGGACGGCGACCTGCATTTCTCCGCGTACGCCGCGGCGGTGCCGCAACTGGCGTGGATCATCGAATCCGGCCATGTCGAGCGCGCGCTCGACACCGCGCTAGGCTTCCAGCACCAGGTGACCTGGCATGACGGCACCGCCACCGTATGCGAGCGCGATCCGGAGGGCATTACCCTGACGCTGGACAACGGCAACAAGCTGCGCACGGCGCTGGCGATCGGCGCCGACGGCGCGCGCTCGTGGCTGCGCCAGCAGTGCCATATCGGCGTCAGCACGCGCAAGTACCGCCAGCTTGGCGTGGTCGCCAACTTTGCCTGCGAGCGTCCGCACCACGAGACCGCCTGGCAGTGGTTCCTGGGCGCGCCGGAAAAGCTGATGGCCGACGAAGAGCCTGCCAACGGCGAGGTACTGGCGATGCTGCCGCTGCCGGGCAACCATGTCTCGATGGTCTGGTCGGCAGACGAAGCGCACGCGCGCGACCTGCTCGCGCTCTCGCCCGAGGCGCTTGCCGCCACCGTGATGCAGGGCGCCGCCGGCGCGGTCGGCAGTCAGTTCGGCACGTTGCGCTGCGTGACGCCGGCGCAGGGCTTCCCGCTGGTGCTGCAGCGCGCCGACCAGTTCGTGCAGCCGCACGTGGCGCTGGTCGGCGACGCCGCCCACGTGGTGCACCCGCTGGCGGGGCAGGGCATGAACCTGGGCCTGCGCGATGTGGCGGAACTTGGCCGCGTGATGGCCGACAAAGAACCTTTCCGCAGCGAGGGCGACCTGCGCCTGCTGCGCCGCTACGAGCGCGCGCGCGCCACCGACCTGCTGTCGCTGACCGCGGCCACCGACGGGCTGCACCGGCTGTTCTCGCTGCCCGGCGGCGTGGCGCGGGTGGTGCGCAACACCGGCATGCGCGCGGTAGGCGGCCAGCCGCTGCTCAAGCGTTTCCTGATCGGGCGCGCGCTCGGCTGACGCCGCCACCGCGCCCCGAACGATCACCCGATCACCGAACACCCCTGGAGTCCACATGTTCCAATTCCTGCGCCGCCACCCTGTCCGCAGCGCCACCGTCACCGCCGTCGTTGGCGGCCTGGCCGCGGCCGGCTTTGCCCTGCATGCCATGGCGGCGGGTGAACCCGGCACCGACCGCATCAAGGAGTCGCTGCAGAAGGTGCTGGGCGGCCGCGCCGAGGTGAAAAGTGTCAGCAAGACTCCGGTGCCGGGGCTATTCGAGGCCAATATCGGCGGGCAGGTGGTCTACACCGACAGCACCGGCCGCTACATCCTCAACGGCGAGATGATCGACACCCGCACCGGCACCAACCTGACCGAAGAGCGGATGGCCGAGATCAACCGCATCAAGTGGTCGGACCTGCCGCTGGCGCGCGCGATCAAGTGGACCAAGGGCGATGGCAGCCGCCAGATCGCGGTGTTCTCCGACCCGAACTGCGGCTACTGCAAGCGCATCGAGCAGACCTTCCAGCAGATGGACAACATCACCGTGTACACCTTCCTGTACCCGGTGCTGTCGCCCGACTCGGAAACCAAGGCCAAGCAGGTCTGGTGCGCGGCCGACCGCACCAAGGCGTGGCGCGACTGGATGCTCAAGCAGGTCGCGCTGACCGGCAACGGCAGCTGCCAGACGCCGTTGCAGGAAAACCTGGCGCTGGGCCATAGCATGAACGTGACCGGCACGCCGGCAGTGTTCTTCATGGATGGCACCCGCATCCCGGGCGCGGCCGACGTGGCCACGCTGGAGAAGAAGCTCGCCAGCATCAAGAAATAAGCGCGCGCCGGCCCCGTCCCGGCTTGATCGACGGCCGGACTTGTCCGGCCGTTCTGCTTTCCGCATTCCCCTCATTCCCAAGCGATCGCCGCCAGGCGACTAGGAGACACCATGACGTTCCAGGCATTGCTGCTGACCCAGGCCGACGGCGCCACCCAGGCCAATCTGGCCACGCTAGACGAAGCGCAGTTGCCCGCCGATGGCGACGTGCTGGTCGCCGTGGACTACTCCACCATCAACTTCAAGGACGGCCTGGCGATCACGGGCCGCTCGCCGGTGGTGCGCAAGTGGCCGATGGTGGCGGGCATCGACGGCGCCGGCACGGTGCTGGAATCGTCCAGCGCGCGCTGGCAGGCCGGCGACAAGGTGGTGCTGAACGGCTACGGCGTGGGCGAGACCCACTGGGGCTGCCTGGCGCAGCGCGCGCGGCTGAAGGGTGACTGGCTGGTGCGCCTGCCCGATGCCTTCACCACGCGCCAGGCCATGGCGATCGGCACCGCCGGCTATACCGCGATGCTGTCGGTGCTGGCGCTGGAGCGCGGCGGCGTCAACGGCCCGGTGCAGCCTGGCGATGGCGAGGTGCTGGTGACCGGCGCTTCCGGCGGCGTGGGCTCGGTCGCGATCGCGGTGCTGAGCAAGCTGGGCTACAAGGTGGTGGCGTCGACCGGCAAGACCAATGAAGCCGACTTCCTGAAGGCGCTGGGCGCTGCCGATGTCATCGACCGCGCCGAGCTTGGCGCGCCCGGCAAGCCGCTGCAGAAGGAGCGCTGGGCCGCGGTGGTGGATTCGGTCGGCTCGCATACCCTGGTCAACGCGTGCGCGCAGGTGCGCTACGGCGGCGTGGTGACGGCGTGCGGGCTGGCGCAGGGGATGGACTTCCCGGCATCGGTGGCGCCGTTCATCCTGCGCGGCGTTACGCTGCACGGCATCGACAGCGTGATGGCGGCCATGCCGCTGCGCGAGCGCGCGTGGCAGCGGCTGGCGAGCGACCTGGAGCCGGATCGCCTGAACGCGATCACGCGCGAGATCGGGCTGGCCGAGGCGATCGACGCCGGCCGCAGGATCGTGGAAGGCGGCATGCGCGGCCGCGTGGTGGTCGACGTCAATCGTGCCTGAGCGGCGACCGGCTGCTTCACCAGCGTCGGCGAGGCCAGCGGTGCGCCGACGTTACAATCCTGCCCATGACGCCGATCCGCTACGCCATCGCCCCGCTTGCGCCTGAGGCGCACCTGTTTGCCGTCACCGTCACGGTGAGCGAGCCCGATCCCGCCGGCCAGCGCTTCACGCTGCCCGCGTGGATCCCGGGCAGCTACATGATCCGCGACTTCGCCCGCCATATCGTGCGCATCCGTGCCGATGCCGGCGGCCGCGAAGTCCCGCTGACCAAGCTCGACAAGCAGAGCTGGCAGGCCGCGCCGGTGAGCCTGTCGGACGGCCCGCTGATGCTGAGCTACGAAGTCTATGCCTGGGACCTGTCGGTGCGCGCCGCGCACCTGGACGCCACCCATGGCTTCTTCAACGGCAGCTCGGTGTTCCTGTGCGTCGAAGGCCAGGCCGAGCGGCCATGCACCGTCGATATCCACGCGCCCGAAGGCGAGGCCTACCGCGGCTGGCGTGTCGCCACCGCGATGCCGGAAGCGCCGGGCCGCGACGGCGCGAAGCGCTACGGCTTCGGCCGCTACCAGGTTGCCGACTACGACGAACTGGTCGACCACCCTGTCGAGATGGGCAACTTCCAGCTCGCCAGCTTCCGTGCCTGTGGCGCGCAGCACGACGTGGTCTTCACCGGCCGCGTGCCCAACCTCGACCTCGAGCGCGTGTGCCGCGACCTCAAGCGCATCTGCGAAAACCAGATCCGCCTGTTCGAACCCCGCAGCGCCGAGGCGCCGTTCCTGGACAGCAACCGCCGCTACGTCTTCATGACGATGGTCACCACCGACGGCTACGGCGGCCTCGAGCACCGCGCCAGCACCGCGCTGATGTGCGCGCGCAATGACCTGCCGGTGCGCGGCGACAGCGACACCAGCGAGGGCTATCGCACCTTCCTGGGCCTGTGCAGCCACGAGTATTTCCACACCTGGAACGTCAAGCGCATCAAGCCCGCCGCGTTCGTGCCGTACCGGCTGGCCGACGAAGCCTACACGCCGCTGCTGTGGCTGTTCGAGGGCTTCACCAGCTACTACGACGACCTGGTGCTGGTGCGCTCGGGCTGCGTGACCGAGGCGCAGTACGTCGAGATGCTGGGCAAGACCTGGAACGGCGTGCTGCGCGGCAACGGCCGCACCAAGCAGAGCGTGGCCGAAAGCTCGTTCGATGCCTGGACCAAGTACTACCGCCAGGACGAGAACGCGCCCAACGCCATCGTCAGCTACTACACCAAGGGGTCGCTGGTGGCGCTGGCGCTGGACCTGACCATCCGCGCCAAGTCGCGCGGACGGCGCTCGCTCGACGACGTCATGCGCGCGCTGTGGCGCCGCTACGGGCGCGGCTTCTATGCGCCCGGCGCGATGCAGCGCGGCGTGACCGAGCCGGAGGTGTATGCGCTGTTCGACGATGTGACCGGCCTGAAGCTGGGCAGCCTGCTGCGCTCGCTGACCGAAGGCACCGGCGAACTGCCGCTGGCGGCGCTGTTCAGGGACTTCGGCGTCAAGGCCGAGGCGCAGAAGCCGTCGCGCACCGCGGCGCTGGGCATCAAGGTCAAGACTGACGACGGCTGGGTACGCGTCACGCAGGTGCTGGACGGCGGCGCGGCGCAGGCCGCGGGCCTGTCGGCCGGCGACCTGCTGGTGGCCATCGACGGCCTGCGCGTGGCGCCCGGCCAGGTCGACAAGCTGCTGGGACGCTACCGCACCGGCGACCGCATCGACCTGCACGCCTTCCGCCGCGACGAGCTGCAGGTGCTGCCGGTCACGCTGGCGCGCGAGCCCGCGGCGCAGTTCAAGGTCAAGCTGGCGGACGGCCGGCATGCGGCGCGCTCGCGCTGGCTGGGCCAGTGACGTAGCGCAGCGATCCCCCACAACCCAGCCACCGCCCCGGCCGCATCGCCGTATGCAATACGCGCACGACCCCCGCACCTTCCTGTATTCGCACTACGTATACCGGGGGCTGCGCTCGGCCACCGGGGTGATCGGCGCCACGCTGATCGCGCTGCATTTCTCCGACCTGCCCACCGCGATGGTGGTGTCGATGGGCGCGCTGTGCACCAGCCTGATGGACCTGCCCAGCCCGCTGAACCACAAATTCAACGAGATGCTGGCGAGCGTGCTGCTGTGCAGCGCGGTGACGCTGGTGGTGGCGCTGACCACGCCGTTCCCGCGGGTGATGCCGTTCGTGCTGGTGCTGGTGACGTTCCTCGCCGCCATGATGACGGTGTACGGCAACAAGACCTTGCCGCTGCAATTCGCCGCGCTGTTCGTGATGACGCTCACGATCAACGAGGACTTCGTGGTCGAGCGCGCGCTGGTCCATGCGGCGCAGTTCAGCGCCGGCGCGGTGGCCTACCTCGGCTACGCGATGCTGGTGAGCTGGCTGACCGAGCGGCGCACCAGGCAACAGGTACTGGCCGAGTCGCTGTACGAGCTGGCCGGCTACCTCGAGATCAAGGCCGGCTTCTACGACGCCGGCAATGACTACGATGCCCAGTTCAACCAGCTGGTGCGCCAGCAGATCGTGGTGGCCGAGCGCCAGCAGGCCGCGCGCGACCTGGTGCTGCGCGGCAACCGCACGCCGCATGACGGGCTGCTGGTGCAGGTGCACCTGCGCATGCTCGACCTGTACGAGTACGTGCTGTCCACCAACACCGACTACCCGCTGCTGCGCCAGACCTTCGGCGGCACGCCGGTGCTGGACCACCTGCGCGGGCTGGTAGTGCTGATGTGCAAGGACGTGGAAGAGATCGCCTACGAGGTCACGCGCGGGCGCGGCTCTTACGCGACGGTGGAATACCGCGAAGGCCTGCGCGCGGTCGAGGCCGAGATCGCGCAGCTGCGCCACCACCACATCAAGCCCGCGGCGATGACGGCGCTGGCCGAGACGCTGGACATGATCCGCGGCGCGATCACGCTGATCGGGCAGCTGCACGAGGCCTCGCGCACGCCGGTGGAGCCGGCCAAGGTGCTGCCGGGCAGCGACATGACGCCGTTCCTGACGCGCCAGAAGTACGAGCTGGGCGTGCTGCGCGAAAACCTGCACTGGCGCTCGCCGGCGTTCCGCTTTGCGCTGCGCATGTCGATGGCGGCGGCGCTGGGGCTGTGGATCACCAACCACCTGCCGTACGCCTCGCACAGCTACTGGATCCTGCTGACCATCATCGTCATCCTGAAGCCGAACTTCAGCATGACCAAGCAGCGCTACAACGACCGCGTGATCGGCACGCTGATCGGCTGCGTGGTGGCGGTGGGGATCCTGAAGGTGGTGGACGAGCCGCTGATACTGCTGGGCGTGCTGTTTCTGGCGCTGGTGGCCAGCGCCGCGTTCGTGACCATCAAGTACCGCTACACCGCGATCGCGGCCTGCATCCAGGTGCTCATCCAGATCAACCTGCTGATGCCGGGCAGCCCGACGGTGGCGGGTGAGCGGCTGGTCGATACGGTGATCGGCGGCATCATCGCCTCGTTGTTCAGCTTCGTGCTGCCGAGCTGGGAATACCGCGCCATCCCCAAGCTGGTGGAGAACGTGCTGCAGGCCAACCGCCGCTATATCGCCGCAACGCGCGACCTGCTGCTGCGCCGGGCCAAGGACGACTTTGCCTATCGCGTGCAGCGCAAGCAGTTCATGGACAACCTGTCGGCGCTGATCTCTTCGTTCCAGCGCATGCTGGACGAGCCCAGGAGCCGGCATCGCGCGGTCGACAACCTGAACCGCTTTATCGTGCAGAACTACCTGGTGGCGGCGCACGTGGCGGCGGCGCGGATCCAGGTGCGGCAGCACTACGATGAGCTGGATATTCCCGCGGCCGAGGCGGCCATCGAGCAGGCTACCGAAGCGGCGCGCAACAGCCTGCAGCTGGCCAGCGAGCGGCTGCATGCCGACGAGCGTGGCGGCGGGCGCGGCGCGGGCTTTATCCGCCGCGAACGCGCGCCTGTGTTGGCCGACGCGCAGGCGCCGCTGGCGGTAGCGGCAGGGCCGGTCGTGGCCGATGTCGCTGAAGCCGAGGAGGATGCGGCGGCCGAGCGCCGCGCGCGGCTGGCGGACTCGGCGGACAAGCGCCGCACCGATACGCTGGTACAGGCTGCCGCTCTGGGCGAGTCTAGCGAGCAGGCCGGGCCGACGTCCAGCTCCACTGGCCGTCCCGCCAACGCAGTGCTGGAGCGCCGGCTGCGCGCGCTGCGCGAGGACGCGGCCAAGATCGCGCTGCGTACCGGGGCGATCGGGCGGGCGATGCGGGCGCGTTCTTAATCACGCGCTCGAGTCCCGATGGGTTTTCTCCCCTCTCCCGCTTGCGGGAGGGGAGAAAATCTGTCGCGGCGTTAAAGGCCGTGCCCCTCCGGCATCTCATCCTCAGGCAACGTCAGCATCCCGCTGTTATAGCTGTACTCAAAGATCTCCCCATACCGCCCCCCAGCGCCGGCACCAGCACCTTCTCGGCGGTGCGGCTCTTGGACGCCAGTGCCGCGAACGCCAGCGAGAACAGCAGCGACGCCGCCAGTGCCGCCAGCATGCGGATGCTGGTGCGCATCAGGTAGTAGGGCAGGGTAGGCCACGTCCAGGTGCACCGCCAGCTGCTGGTCGGGGTGGAACGGGGCATTCATCTGCTGCGCAGCGAACGCGATCATCAGGATCACGGCCAGGATGATCGGACTTACTGGCGCATGCAGCCGGCTTCACCCGGGCGGCGCGCATCCCTTTGTAACGCCCGGCATGGCGGTCTAGTTTACTTGGTGTCGATCACAGAACGCGCACGCCTCGCGTGCGCTCACGGGGAAACGGCCATGAAGAAGGCAACCTGGCGCCTGGTCGCGCATGGGCGCGTGCAGGGCGTCGGCTATCGCGCCGCCTGCGCCGACGCCGCGGATGAACTCGGGCTGGGCGGCTGGGTGCGCAACCGGGTCGACGGCACCGTCGAGGTGATGGCGCACGGCACCGTCAAGCAGCTGGAAGCGCTGCAGGCGTGGATGGAAACGGGCCCGCCGGCGGCGCAAGTGACGTTTGTCGAGGTCGGGCGCGGGGAAGGGGAGTTCGCCGGCTTCGAGTTCCGGCCGACGATCTAGTCGATCAGGCCGCGGTCCAGTCGACCGGCGTGCGGCCGTGCGCTTCGAGCCAGCGGTTGGCTTCGCGGAAGTGGCCGCAGCCGAGAAAGCCGCGATGCGCCGACAGCGGCGAAGGATGCGGCGCTTCGAGCACGCGGTGGCCGTCGCCGAGCAAGGGTTTCTTCGCCTGGGCGTGGCTGCCCCACAGCATGAACACCAGGTTCGGGCGGCTTGCCGCCAGCGCGTGGATCAGGCAGTCCGTGACCGCTTCCCAGCCGCGGCGCGCGTGGCTGGCGGCCTGGCCCTGCTCGACCGTCAGCACGGTGTTGAGCAGCAGCACGCCCTGGCGTGCCCAGCCTTCCAGGTTGCCCGAGGTGC
Organism: Cupriavidus sp. IK-TO18; assembly: GCF_015549295.1. NCBI lineage: Bacteria > Pseudomonadati > Pseudomonadota > Betaproteobacteria > Burkholderiales > Burkholderiaceae > Cupriavidus > Cupriavidus sp. IK-TO18. The sequence continues at coordinate 16,145 of NZ_JADGMP010000032.1, read as the reverse complement.
GCGGCGGGGTGCTATCCACGCCGAACTCGGCGGCGATTTCCTTGAAGATGTTGCGCAGGCTGGGCGGCACCTTGATGCCTTCCTGCACTGAGAAGGCCAGGCCGTGCGCCTGCGGCAGCTCCACGCCGCCGACGGTGCCGGTGCCGTGGTATGGATCCTGGCCCAGGATCACCACCTTGACCGCATCCGGCGGCGTCAGGTGCAGCGCGTGGAAGACGTGGTGCGGGAACACCGGTTTGCCGGCGGCGCGTTCACCATCGACAAAGGCGGCCAGCTCCTGCCATGCCGGCACGGTGATGCAGGGCGCCAGCAGCGCGCGCCACGCGGCGGGGAGAGCATCGGCCTGGGCCTGCAGGCTGGCGGCGGGGGAGGGCTCGCCGGGGGCACAGGGCGCTTCGGCGGCGAAGAGATCGGCTTGCATGCGTAAGGAATGCCTGGCGGGAAAAACCGCGATTATGACGCCTTGCCTTCGGCGATTCCCGCGAGGCGGTAGCCGCGCGCGGCTTTGCTGAGATCGGAAGGCGCCAGCGTGGCCACGGCGCCAAGCCGTGCGGCGAAGGCGCGCAGGGCATCGGCCGCGTGCGCGGCGTCGCCGTCGAGCCATTCCAGTTCGAGTTCCTGGATGCGTTCCTGCGCGGCGCTGGCCGGCGCGGTAATGGTGCCGGTGTCGAGGGCAGCCTCGATACGCGCGCCGTCCTGCGTGACGATCCAGGTGCGGCGGATGAAGTCGGTACGGAACACCGGTGCCAGCTTGCTGACCAGTGGCGCGAGCACGGATTGCGCTTCAGCGGGGAAGGTCTGCAGCTCGATGGCCTCCCCGGCGATTCCGGTTTCCCATTCATGGCGCGTGGCCAAGCCTGCCTGGCTGCTGCCGGCGGTCTTCAGCGTCTGCAGCCATTGCGCGCCCTTGCGGCGCAGGCGCAGCGCGGCGCGGGCCTGCGCCAGGTCGTGTTCGGGCGTGTCGAGGTAGACGTTGAGCAGGGTCGCTTCGCCCTGCGGCTGGCCGTTGGCGTCGAGCCAGGCGGCCAGCGGGGCGAGGGCGGCGTCGGGGACGGCGAGTTTGAGTTCGATTTCCTGGGGCATGGCGAGGATTTAACGGTGGGCAATGGCGATGGCTTCCCAATCACCACCAGCCGGTCCCCTCTCCCGCTTGCGGGAGAGGGGAGCAAACAAGCGGTAGGTCTTTACCCTCAGCCAAACAACCGCGCCAGCTCCACCCCCGGATCCGGCGCCCGCATGAACGCCTCGCCCACCAGGAACGCATGCACATTGGCATCGCGCATGCGCTTCACATCCGCCTGGCCGAGGATGCCCGATTCGGTCACCACCAGCTTGTCAGCCGAAATATGCGGCAGCAGGCCCAGCGTATTGTCCAGCGACACCTCGAACGTGCGCAGGTTGCGGTTATTCACGCCCAGCAGCGGCGTCTTCAGCCGCAGCGCGGCGTCGAGCTCATCGTCGCCGTGCACTTCCACCAGCACGTCCATGCCGAGTTCCAGCGCACAGGCTTCCAGCTCGGCCATCAGGCCATGGTCCAGCGCGGCGACGATCAGCAGGATGCAGTCGGCGCCCCAGGTGCGGGCCTCGTAGACCTGGTACAGGTCGACCATGAAGTCCTTGCGCAGCGCAGGCAGCGGGCACGCGCCGCGCGCGCGCTTCAGGTAATCGGCATGGCCCTGGAAGAAATTCACGTCGGTCAGCACCGACAGGCAGGCCGCGCCGTGGGTGGCATAGCTCTCGGCGATGGCTTCGGGCACGAAGTTCTCGCGCAGCACGCCCTTGGACGGCGAGGCCTTCTTCACCTCCGCGATCACGCCGGCATGGCCAGCCGCGATCTTTTCGCGCAGCGCGCGCTCGAAACCGCGCGGTGCCAGGCCGGGCTCGGTGCGCAGGCTCTCGGCCTCGGCGCGCAGGCTGGGCAGGTCGCGCTTCTTGCGCGCGGCGGCCACTTCATCGGCCTTCACGGCCAGGATTTTGTCCAGGATATCTGACATATCAGCGCCTCTTATTTGAATTGCTGCGTGGCGCGCACGAACTGGTCGAGCTTCTCGCGCGCAGCGCCGCTGGCGATGGCCTCGCGCGCGCGGCGGATGCCGTCCTCGATCGAGTCGGCCACATTGGCGGCGTACAGCGCGGTGCCGGCGTTCAGCGACACGATCTCGCGCGGCGTGCCGGGCACGTCGGACAGCGCTTCCAGCAACATCTCCTTCGATTCCCCCGCATCGGCCACCTTCAGGCCGCGGTTGGAGACCATCGACAGGCCGAAGTCTTCCGGGTGGATCTCGTACTCGCGCACCTCGCCGTCCTTCAGCTCGCCGACCAGCGTGGCGGCACCGAGCGACACCTCGTCCATGCCATCCTTGCCGTAGACGACAATCGCGTGCTTTGCGCCCAGGCGCTGCATCACGCGCACCTGGATGCCGACCAGGTCGGGGTGGAACACGCCCATCAGGATATTGGGCGCATCGGCCGGGTTGGTCAGCGGGCCCAGGATATTGAAGATGGTGCGCACGCCCATTTCCTTGCGTATCGGCGCGACGTTCTTCATCGCCGGATGGTGCGTAGGGGCGAACATGAAGCCGATGCCGGTCTGCTCGATGCACTGGCCGACCTGCTCGGGCGTGAGCATGATGTTGACGCCGAGCGCCTCCAGCACGTCGGCGCTGCCCGACTTGGAGCTGACGCCACGGTTGCCGTGCTTGGCGATCTTCGCACCCGCCGCGGCGGCGACGAACATCGAAGCAGTCGAGATATTGAACGTATGCGAGCCATCGCCGCCGGTGCCGACGATATCGACGAAATTCTCGCGGTCTTTCACCGGCACCTTGTTGGCGAACTCGCGCATCACCTGCGCGGCGGCGGAGATCTCGCCGATGGTTTCCTTCTTCACGCGCAGGCCGGTCAGGATGGCGGCGGCCATCACCGGCGAGATCTGCGCCTGCATGATCTGCCGCATCAGGTGCAGCATCTCGTCATGGAAGATTTCGCGGTGCTCGATGCAGCGCGTCAGGGCTTCTTGCGGCGTGATCATGGCGTTCTCGTTGACAGTCTGGATGGCATGTTGGGTGCTGGAAGGCGCGGCGTCGAGCAGTCTCATCGCGGCGCCTTGACGAAGTTGGCCAGCATCGCATGGCCATGCTCGGACAGGATCGACTCGGGATGGAACTGCACGCCTTCGATGGCGAGCGCCTTGTGGCGCACGCCCATGATTTCGCCGTCCGGGGTCCAGGCGGTGATCTCCAGGCAATCGGGCAGGGTCTCGCGCTCGATTGCCAGTGAATGATAGCGCGTCACGTCGAAGTGCTTGGGCAGGCCGCTGAACACGCCTTGCTGCGTGGTCTCGATGGTGCTGACCTTGCCGTGCATCACCTGCTTGGCGCGGATCACCTTGCCGCCGAACGCCTCGCCGATAGCCTGGTGGCCCAGGCACACGCCCAGCATCGGCACCTTGCCGGCAAAATGCTGCAGCGCCGCCACCGAGATACCGGCTTCCTTGGGGCTGCACGGGCCGGGCGAGACGCAGATATGGTCGGGCTTCATCGCCTCGATCTCTTCGATGGTGATCTCGTCGTTGCGGTAGGTGTGCACCTCCACCCCCAGTTCGCCAAAGTATTGGACCAGGTTGTAGGTGAACGAATCGTAGTTGTCGATCATCAGCAGCATGGCGTCTGTCTCCTGTTCTCTCAGATATCGGAGTCCAGGCCATCCTGGACCTGCTCGGCGGCGCGGATCACGGCGCGCGCCTTGGCTTCGGTTTCCCTCCATTCGGCCTCGGGGTCCGAATCGGCAACGATGCCGGCGGCGGCCTGCACGTAGAGATTGCCGTCCTTGATGATGCCGGTGCGGATGGCAATGGCCAGGTCCATCTCGCCGCCGAACGAGAGGTAGCCCACCGCGCCGCCGTAGATGCCGCGCTTGCGCGGCTCCAGCTCGTCGATGATTTCCATCGCATGCACCTTGGGCGCGCCCGACAGCGTGCCGGCGGGAAAGGTCGCGCGCAGCACGTCGAGGTTGCTCATGCCTTCGCGCAGCGTGCCTTCGACCGAGCTGACGATATGCTGCACGTGCGAGTACTTCTCGATCACCATCTTGTCGGTGACCTTGACCGAGCCGGTCTGGGCGATGCGGCCGATATCGTTGCGCGCCAGGTCGATCAGCATCACGTGCTCGGCGATTTCCTTGGGATCGTTGAGCAGCTCGGTGGCAAGCTGGGCGTCCTTTTCCGGCGTATTGCCGCGCGGACGGGTGCCGGCCAGCGGGCGGATGGTGACGATGTGTTCGCTGCGGGTGTCGCCGCCGTTGTCGCCATTGGTGCCGACCTTGCGTTCCTCCTGGCGCACCAGGATTTCCGGCGACGCGCCCACCACCTGGAAGTCGCCGAAGTTGTAGAAATACATGTACGGCGACGGGTTCAGCGAACGCAGAGCGCGGTACAGCGACAGCGGCGAGTCGCGGTAGGGCTTCATCAGCCGCTGGCCGATCTGCACCTGCATCATGTCGCCGGCCATGATGTATTCCTTGGCCTTGTGCACGGCGTTCAGGTAGTCCGCCTTGGCGAATTCGCGGTAGACCTCGGTCTGCACCGACGGGCTGGTTACCGGCACGTCCACCGGCTGGCGCAGCTTCATGCGCAGCTCGCGCAGGCGCTGGCGGGCGCGGGGATAGGCTTCGGGCGTGGTCGGGTCGGCGTAGACGATCAGGTAGAGCTTGCCCGACAGGTTGTCGATCACGGCCAGCTCTTCGCACAGCAGCAGCTGGATATCGGGCAGGTTCAGGTCGTCGGGCTTCTGCGTGCTGGCGAGTTTCTTCTCGATATAGCGCACCGCGTCGTAGCCGAAGTAGCCGGCCAGGCCGCCGCAGAAGCGGGGCAGGCCCGGGCGCAGCGCGACCTTGAAGCGGCCTTCAAACTCGGCGATGAAGTCGAGCGGATTGCCTTCGTGCGTTTCCACCACCTTGCCGTCGGTCACCACCTCGGTGCGGTTGCCGAAGGCGCGCAGCAGCGTGCGCGCATGCAGGCCGATGAAGGAATAGCGCCCGAAGCGCTCGCCGCCGACCACCGACTCCAGCAGGAAGGTGTTGACCCCGCGCGTCTGCGACTGGGCCAGCTTCAGGTACAGCGACAGCGGCGTTTCCAGGTCGGCAAAGGCCTCGGCGATCAGCGGGATGCGGTTGTAGCCCTGGTCGGCCAGCGATTTGAATTCCAGTTCGGTCATGTCGGTCCTCTTGCGGTCCTCTTGTGCGGCGTCGCTGCGCGATGAGGTTGGGCGCGGCGCCGCATTTCGGCAATCAGGCTGGAGCGAATGGATACCCGCCCCGTTTGGCGGGCCGTGGTGCAGGCAAGTTGCGGACAAGACTGCACACGGCCGGGGAAGGGCGTGCGGCGCGTTCTTGAGCTAAACGTAGCAGAGAATTTCCGCTGCGCTGGCTTTTGGCGGGTTTGGGTGGGATGCCCGGCACGGGGTTGGACCCTCAGCCGGTTGTCACGACGCCCTCGGGTAGAGGGCGCGTCAGCAGACTCGCGAACGCACTTTACGCCTGTTGGAAGGCGCGCCAGCGACGCCAGGGCCAAGCCTGCCGATCACTGCCAGAAGAGATGCGTTTGCGGTTGAGAAACATTGAATGTTCAGGGATTTCAGTCGCGATCGACCTGATGATCGACCTTGTTGAGAGCGACCCTATCGATGACCTGCCCGGTGTGCCGCAAACAGCGCTGCGGCGTGGGCAATGGTGTCGACTATACCATCGGCCTCGACGGCTTGTACAGGATTGCCATGGTTGTAGCCATAGGGCACCAGCAGCACGCCCATGCCCGCCGCGCGGGCCGCCTGGGCGTCGTTTTCCGAGTCACCAAGGGCCGCCATCGCCGACGGATCCAGCCGGAACACTTCCGCCACCTTGAGCAGCGGGAACGGGTCGGGCTTGCGCAGCTGGAACGCATCGCCGCCGTAGACCAGCTCGAAATATGCCGCCAGCCCGGTCTTGGCCAGCAGCGGCTCGGTGAAGCCGAAGGGCTTGTTGGTCACGCAGGCCAGCCTCAGGCCGGCTGTCTTCATTGCCGCCAGGCCTTCGCGAACGCCCGGGTAGACCTGCGAGAACTGGCCGTTGATGCGGATGTACTCGCGGTCGTACAGCGCGTAGGCATCGGCAAAGAGGCTGTTGGCGTGCAGCGGCGAGAAGCGCGCGTCGAGCACGCGCCGGATCAGGTTTTCCGAGCCCTTGCCGACGTAGCTGACGATTTCCTGCTCGGACATCGGCGCCACCGGCCCCAGGTTGGGGTGCTGGCGGCCCAGCGCCAGCAGCATGGCGTTGATCGAGGCGTGGAAGTCGCCCGCCGTATCGACCATGGTGCCGTCCAGGTCGACGATCACCCCTTCGATGCCGCTCCAGTCGGTGCGGCGCAGTGCCACGCCCGCAGTCATCGGCCAACCTTCGCCAGTTCGCCGCGCAGCGCCGAGATGATGCCGCGGTAGCCGCCGTCGCCGTCGGGCTTGCCGAACACGGCCGAGCCCGCCACGAACGTGTCTGCGCCGGCCGCGGCGATCTCGGCGATATTGTCGACCTTCACGCCGCCGTCCACTTCCAGCAGGATGGTGCGGCCGGTGCGGGCAGTGTATGCGTCGATACGCTGGCGCACCGCGCGCAGCTTGTTCAGCGTCTCGGGGATGAACGACTGGCCGCCGAAGCCGGGGTTGACCGACATCAGCAGGATCACGTCCAGGCGGTCCATCACGTGGTCCAGGTGGTGCAGCGGGGTGGCGGGGTTGAACACCAGGCCGGCCTGGCAGCCGTTATCGCGGATCAGCGCGAGCGAGCGGTCGACGTGCTCGCTGGCTTCCGGGTGGAAGGTGATGATATTGGCGCCGGCCTTGGCAAAGTCCGGGATGATCCGGTCTACCGGGCGCACCATCAGGTGCACGTCGATGGGGGCGGTCACGTGGGGACGGATCGCCTCGCACACCAGCGGGCCCACGGTCAGGTTGGGCACGTAATGGTTGTCCATCACGTCGAAGTGGATCCAGTCGGCGCCGGCCTCGGTCACGCGGCGGACTTCCTCGCCCAGGCGGGCGAAATCGGCGGACAGGATGGAGGGGGCGATGCGGAAGGTGGGCTGGGTCATTTTGGCGGGCGGTGAATGCAGGGAATGCTGTTATCGCCGCTGCGGCGGGCCGAAGGCGCCGCCGCAGCAGGGGCGGCCGGGGCGCTCGGCGGGCGGCGGCAAGGCGTTGAAAGACCGATATTCTACGCCCGCCCGGTGCGATCGCGTCCGGCCGGCACCCTTGCCCGTCCCGCGGCCATCCCGCACAATGCGGCTACCCCATTCCCCTGCCGGCCGATGCTGCCGCCGGCCCTGCCCAAGATGAGCGAATACGCCTTCTCCGTGTCGGTGCGCACCCAGTACCTGCCGGACCAGTCCGATCCCGAGCGCGGGCGCCATGCCTTCGCCTACACCATCACCATCCACAACACTGGCGAGGTGGCGGCGCAGCTGATCTCGCGCCACTGGATCATCACCGACAGCGACAACGGCACGCAGGAAGTCGCCGGCCTGGGCGTGGTGGGCCACCAGCCGCTGCTGAAGCCGGGCGAGCATTTCGAATACACCAGCTGGGCCACCATCTCGACGCCGGTCGGGTCGATGAAGGGCGAATACTTCTGCGTGGCCGAGGACGGCCACCGTTTCGAGGTGCCGATCCCCGAATTCGCGCTGGTGCTGCCGCGCATGCTGCACTGAGCGCGCGCCCAGCCGGAAGCCGGGAAGCCTCGAAGCGGGAACCTACTGGCGCTTCGCGCTGTCCTGTTCCTGCGCCGGCGTTTGCCGGCCCTGCGTGGATTCCTGCGGCTGGCGCGACGGGTGGTCGTCGGGCGCGCGGGTCGGGCGCGGGTTCTTTTTGGCCGTGCCCATGGTCCAGACCACGATAAAGATCAGCAGGAACAGCGCCACGCCGGCCTCGAGGGCGAACAGCAGCATGGGATGGGCTTCGAAGAACTTGCTCATGGCGGATGCGGCGGTGGCGATGACAGATGACAGATGACGGTGGGATTGTAGGGCAACTGCCCGGTGCGATCCCTGCCGGGCCGGCACCGGTCGCGGGACACTGCGCGGGACACTGAACAACAAGCAAGATGGCATACGCGGATTCGCTTTCGATTTCTCTCCCAGGTTTCACTGCGCGCGCTGGCGCCCGTGCCCGCGCCTGGCTGGCGCTCGCCGGCGCCGGCGCGCTGCTGGCCGGCTGCATGAGCGGCCCGCCGCCGCGCATCGAGACCGGCCCGTCCGGCAGCACGCCGCCCGCTTCGTCGACCCAGAAAGGCCAGCTGCAGGCCGCCAGCTGGAACGACATCGGCGGCTGGACCCAGGACGACGTGCGCGCGGCCTGGCCCGCGCTGCAGGCCAGCTGCCAGGCGCTGAAGAAGCGCGCCGAGTGGAGCCGAGCCTGCGCCGCCGGCATGATGGTCGACGCCGGTGACCTCAACGCCATGCGCGCCTATTTCGAGACCAACTTCCAGCCGTTCCGCGTGGTCAACGGCGACGGCACCGACAGCGGGCTGATCACCGGCTACTACGAACCCATCCTGCACGGCTCGCGCACGCGGCAGGGGCGCTTCCAGGTGCCGCTTTACCGCAAGCCGGCGCAGTTCGGCAACCGCCCGCTGCCGGGCCGCGCCGAGCTGCTGCAGAACCCGGCCATGCGCGGCAACGAGCTGGTGTGGGTGGATGACGCGGTCGAGGCCGCCTTCCTGCAGATCCAGGGCTCGGGCCGGATCCGCATGGCGGACGGCACCATGATGCGGGTCGGCTTCGGCGGCACCAACGACCAGCCGTTCCGCTCGTTCGGCAAATGGCTGCTGGACCGCGGCGAGATCACGCCGGCGCAGGCCACCATGCAGGGCATCAAGGCGTGGGCGCGGGCCAACCCGGGGCGCGTCGACGAGATGCTGAACGTCAATCCTCGCTTCGTGTTCTTCCGCGAGCTGCCGCCGAACAATGACGGCCCGGTGGGCGCGCTGGGCGTGCCGCTGACCGCCGAGCGCTCGATCGCGGTGGACCCCGCCACCATTCCGCTGGGCGTGCCGGTGTTCCTGTCGACCACGCGCCCGCTGTCGACCGAACCGATCCAGCGGCTGATGTTTGCGCAGGATACGGGCAGCGCCATCAAGGGCGGCGTGCGCGCCGATTTCTTCTGGGGCGCCGGCGATGCGGCGGGCGAGACGGCGGGGCGGATGAAGCAGGGCGGCCGGATGTGGGTGCTGATGCCGCGTAGCTGAGGCCAGCCGATCAGGCTAATACTGCGAATGTTGTCTCCCCTCTCCCCCAACCGCTCTCCCGCAAGCGGGAGAGGGGAGCAAAGCGGCGGAATTCTTAATGGCCCTGGGCCATCACCGCGGCCGCTGGTCCACGATCCGCTTCGCCTTCCCCACCGAACGCTCGATGCCTCCCTCCGGCAGCACCTCGATGGTGGCGGTCACCCCGATATAAGACTTGATCTCGTGCGCCAGCCGCTCGCGCGCAGACTGCGCACGCGCCAGCTCGCTGCCATGGGCGCATTCCACACGCACCGTCAACGTATCCATATGGCCGTCCTTGCCCAGCACGCACTGGTAGTGCGGCGCCAGTTCGGCCTGCTTCAGGATTAGTTCCTCGATCTGTGACGGGAACACGTTGACGCCGCGCACGATCATCATGTCGTCGGTCCGGCCGGTGACCTTTTCCATGCGGCGGAAGGCCGGCCGCGCCGTACCCGGCAGCAAGCGGGTCAGGTCGCGGGTCCGGTAGCGCACCACCGGCATCGCTTCCTTGGTCAGCGAGGTAAAGACCAGCTCGCCGAATTCGCCATCGGGCAGCACTTCGCCGGTATTCGGGTCGATGATTTCCGGGTAGAAGTGGTCTTCCCAGATGGTCGGGCCGTCCTTGGTTTCGGCGCATTCGTTGGCCACGCCCGGGCCCATCACCTCAGACAGCCCGTAGATATCGACCGCGGAAATGCCCATGCGCTTCTCGATCGCCAGCCGCATTTCCGGCGTCCACGGCTCGGCGCCGAAGATGCCCACGCGCAGCGAGCTGGTGGCCGGGTCGACGCCCTGGCGCTCGAACTCGTCGGCGATCGCCAGCATGTAGCTGGGCGTGACCATGATGATCTCGGGCTTGAAGTCCAGGATCAGCTGGACCTGGCGCTCGGTCTGGCCGCCGCCGAACGGGATTGCCGTCAGGCCGGCTTTCTCGACGCCGTAGTGCGCGCCCAGCCCGCCGGTGAAGAGGCCGTAGCCATAGCTGATATGTACCTTGTCGCCCCGGCGCGCGCCGGAGGCCCGGATCGAGCGCGCCATCACCGTCGCCCAGTTATCAATGTCCTGGAGCGTGTAGCCGACCACCGTGGGCTTGCCGGTGGTGCCGGACGAAGCATGCACGCGCGCCACGCGGTCCTGCGGCACGGCGAACATGCCGAACGGGTAATTGTCGCGCAGGTCCTGCTTGCTGGTGAACGGAAAGCGCGCCAGGTCGGCCAGCGATTGCAGCTGGTCGGGATGGACGCCGGCCTCGTCGAACTTGCGGCGGTACACCGGCGAATTGGCGTAGGCGTGGTGGAGCGACCATTTCAGCCGCTCCAGCTGCAGGGCCTGCAGCTCGGCGCGGCTGGCGGTCTCGATCGGGTCCAGGGGCAGATCGGTCAGGCGCGTGCTCATGTCGTCTCCTGCACGGGGGCGGTTATCTTGGTGGCTGCGGTGTTCAGGCGACGGTATCCGGCGGCACGACATGGCCCTTGATATGCGCCGACTTGCCGCGGAACAACGCCACCACCTCGCCGGCGGCGTTGGTCACGCGGATGTCGTAGATGCCGTGGCGGCCCGACAGGGTCTGCTCGATCCCCTCTGCGGTCAGCACGTCGCCGCCGTGCACGGGTTTGAGGAACTCGATGCTGCAGCCGGCTGCCACGGTATTGATGTTATGGCTGTTGCAGGCGAACGCGAAGGTCGAATCGGCCAGCGTGAACATCAGGCCGCCGTGGCAGATGCCGTGGCCGTTCAGGAATTCATTGCGTACCGGCATGGTCAGCCGGGCATAGCCGGGGCGGACCGCTTCAACGGTGATCCCGAGCCAGCGGCTGCAGGTGTCGGCTTCATACATGGCGGCCGCGGCCGCTTCGGCGAGGGCCTGGGGGTCCTTGTGCAACGTGGTCTCCTTGGGGGGCGGGGTGGCGCCGTGCAGGCGCCCTGAAGCGCTTACTTGCCGGTAAATCGGGCCGCGCGCTTTTCCAGGAAGGCATTGACGCCTTCCGCATAGTCCGCCGACTGGCCGAGGTCACGCTGCAGGTCGCGTTCCAGGTCGAGCTGGGTGTCGAGGGTGGCGGTCGCGCTGGCGTACATGGCGCGCTTGATCGAGGCCAGCGCCCGGGTCGGCTGCGCGGCCAGGTGCGTGGCCAGCGCCAGCGCCTGCTCGGGCAGCAGCGGATCGTCCATGGCTTCCCAGATCAGGCCCCATTTCTCGGCTTCCTCGGCGGACAGGCGCTCGCCGGTCATCGCCAGCCCGAGCGCGCGCGCCATGCCGATGCGCTTGGGCAGCAGCCAGGTGCCGCCGGAATCCGGCACCAGCCCGATCTTGACGAAGGCCTGGATAAAGTTGGCCGAGCGCGCGGCCAGCACCATGTCGCAGGCCAGCGCCAGGTTGGCGCCGGCGCCGGCGGCGGTGCCGTTGACTGCGGCTACCACCGGCAATGGCAGCGCCTGCAGCCGACGGATCAGCGGGTTGAACCAGGTGTCGATCAGTTCGCCGAGGTCGGTCATCCGGCCGGGCGTGAAATCCAGGTCGGCCAGGTCCTGACCAGCGCAGAAGCCGCGCCCGGCGCCGGTCAGCAGCAGCGCCCGCGCGCCGCCGGCCTCGACATGGTCGAGCGCCTGCTGCAGCGCCTTGTGCATCTCGCGGGTGAAGCTGTTGAGCTTGTCGGGGCGGTTCAGCGTGATTACCGCGACGGACCCCTGCCATTGGAGCAGGATGGGGCCGGCATCGAGGCTGACCGGCTGGCCAGCGGGCGTGGACATCGGGGGCATGTTTGTCTCCTGCCTGGTGTTCTTTGCGGTCGGCGCGGGGCTGGCGCCGCTAAAATAAACCGACCAGTCGGTCGGCAAATGGTAGCACTAAATACTGCATGCGTGAGCTATTCGCTCAGCGTAAGGGCGCCGGACCGAGGTGCCTTATTAGTACTAACCCGCGATCGCGTTCCGCAATCGGGATGGCGACCGCAATGCCGGCACCCCGTGTCGCTCTATAATCGCGCTGCCAACAACAATTGCAGCATCGCTGGTGCCCGTTGCGCGCCGGCACGCAAGACTGTTTCACTGATTCCCCCATTTCCGCACTGGATCTCCTTATGAAGAAGTTCGCAGCACTCCTTTTGGCCTCGTCCGTGGCGCTGTTCGCCGCGTGCGGCAAGAACGAATCCGCACCGGCCGCCGGCACGGGCAGCGCCGCCGCCAGCAAGATCATCGTCGGCCTGGATGACAATTTCCCGCCCATGGGCTTCCGCGATACCAATAACGAGCTGGCCGGCTTCGATATCGATATGGCGAAAGAGGCCAGCCGCCGTCTCGGCATGGCCGTCGAATTCAAGCCGATCGACTGGAGCGCCAAGGAAGCCGAACTGAACGGCAAGCGCGTGGACGTGCTGTGGAACGGGCTGACCATCACCGACGAGCGCAAGAAGAACATCAGCTTCACCGCGCCCTATATGACCAACCACCAGATCGTCATCGTCGGCACCAATTCGCCGGTGAAGGCCAAGGCGGACCTGGCCGGCCGCATCGTCGGCGCGCAGGACGGCAGCAGCGCGGTGGACGCCATCAAGAAGGAAGGCCAGGTCTCCGCCAGCCTGAAGGAGCTCAAGACTTTCGGCGACAACGTGACAGCACTGATGGACCTGTCCGCCGGCCGCCTCGACGCGATCGTGGTGGATGAAGTGGTGGGCCGCTACCTGATCAGCAAGCGTGCCGGCGAATACCGCGTGCTCGAAGAGAACTTCGGTACCGAGGAGTACGGCGTCGGCGTCCGCAAGGATGACGCCGATCTGCTCGGCAAGCTCGACAAGACCCTGGCATCGATGAAGCAGGACGGCACCGCCGCCCGCATCGCCACCCAGTGGTTCGGCACCGATATCACCAAGTAATCCAGGCGCCAGCCGGCGCCCTGCGCGGTTCGGGCAGGGTGCCGGCTTCCTTCCGGACTCGGGCGCTGGCCGCGCGACGGCCCGCTGCCTGGAATCCTTCCTCCTTCTGTTCGCGCGAACATGGATTACGTCTTATCTCTACTGGGGCCATTGGCGCAGGGTGCGAAAGTCACGCTCACCCTGTTCGTCATCACGCTCGCCCTGTCGGTGCCGCTGGGGCTGGCGCTGGCGCTCGCGCGCATCTCGTCATGGCCGCTGCTGAGCGGTGCGGTCAATGGCTACATCTGGCTGATGCGCGGTACGCCGCTGATGCTGCAGATGCTGTTTATCTATTTCGCGCTGCCGTTCGTGCCGGTCATCGGCGTGAGGCTGCCCGATTTTCCCGCGGCGGTGGTGGCGTTCGCGCTCAACTACGCCGCGTACTTCGCGGAAATCTTCCGCGCCGGGATCAAGTCCGTCGACCGCGGCCAGTATGAAGCCAGCAAGGCGCTGGGCATGACGTACTTCCAGACCATGCGCCGGGTCGTGCTGCCGCAGATGGTCAGCCGCGTCCTGCCGCCGGTCAGCAATGAAACCATCACGCTGATCAAGGACACGTCGCTGATCTACGTGCTGGCCCTCAACGATATCCTGCGCACCGCGCGCGGCATTGTGCAGCGCGATTTCACGACCACGCCTTTCCTGGTCGCCGCGCTGTTTTATCTGGTGATGACGCTGATTCTGACCTGGTTCTTCCAGAATCTCGAAAAACGCTATGCCAAACATGATGACTAGCCCGAATGGCGGCGCCACCTCTGACCAAGCGCCCGGCATCATGATCGCGGCGCGGGACATCTTCAAGTCGTTCGGATCGCTGCAGGTCCTGCGCGGCGTCTCGCTGACGCTGCGCAAGGGCGATGTCACCGCGGTGATCGGGCCGTCGGGCTCGGGCAAGAGCACCTTGCTGCGCTGCCTGAACCATCTCGAGGTGATCGACCGCGGCACCATCGACATCGAAGGCGAAGCGCTGGCGGCCGCTGGCCCCGACGGTGCCTCCAGGTATGTGCCGGAGGCGGAAGTCCGCCGCATCTGCCGCAAGATGGGTATGGTGTTCCAGTCGTTCAACCTGTTCCCGCACATGACGGTGCTGCAGAACATCATCGAGGCACCGATGACCGTCAAGGGGCTGTCGCGCGACGCGGCGGTGCCCAAGGCCGAGGAACTGTTGCGCAAGGTCGGGCTGCTGGCCAAGCGGGACAACTATCCGGCGCGCCTGTCCGGCGGGCAGAAGCAGCGCGTGGCGATTGCGCGCGCGCTGGCGATGGAGCCCGACATCATGCTGTTCGACGAGCCGACCTCCGCGCTCGATCCGGAACTGACCGGGGAAGTACTGCGCACCATGCGGCAACTGGCGGACGAGCATATGACCATGCTGGTTGTCACGCATGAGATGGGGTTTGCGCGCGAAGTGGCCAACCACGTCGTGTTCATGGACGAGGGCAGGATCCTCGAGGAAGGCGCGCCTGCCGAGGTGTTCGGCTCTCCCGCCCATGCACGCACCCGGGAATTCCTGGCGCACATGCTCTGAACAGGGAACAGCGCCGCCAGGCCGCAACAGGTGGCAGAATAGCCCGCAGCCGGTGGCGGACGCTGCCATTTGATTGCCAATACATAGGAGAAGACATGCCGTACGAAAACATCTTGGTCGAGACGCGCGGCCGCGTTGGTCTGGTTACGCTGAACCGCCCCAAGGCGCTGAACGCGCTCAACGACGCGCTGATGGATGAACTGGGTGCCGCGCTGACGGCGTTCGACCAGGATGAGGGCATCGGCGCCATCGTCATTACCGGCAGCGACCGCGCCTTCGCCGCCGGCGCCGATATCGGCATGATGGCCAAGTACTCCTTCATGGATGTCTACAAGGGCGACTACATCACCCGCAACTGGGAAACCATCCGCAAGATCCGTAAGCCGGTGATTGCTGGCGTGGCGGGGTACGCGCTGGGCGGTGGCTGCGAACTGGCGATGATGTGCGACATCATCATCGCGGCGGACTCGGCCAAGTTCGGCCAGCCGGAAGTCAAGCTCGGCACCATGCCCGGCGCCGGCGGCACGCAGCGCCTGCCGCGCGCGGTGTCCAAGGCCAAGGCGATGGACCTGTGCCTGACCTCGCGCATGATGGACGCCGCCGAAGCCGAGCGCTCGGGCCTGGTGTCGCGCGTGGTGCCGGCCGACAAGCTGCTGGACGAAGTGCTGGCCGCCGCCGAAACCATCGCCGGGTTCTCGCTGCCGGTGGTCATGATGATCAAGGAGTCGGTCAACGCCGCTTACGAGACCACGCTCAATGAAGGCGTGCACTTCGAGCGCCGGCTGTTCCATTCCACCTTTGCCAGTGAAGACCAGAAGGAAGGCATGGCCGCTTTCGTAGAGAAGCGCGCCCCTAATTTCCAGCATCGCTGAAAACTTGATAGGGGAATACCTGACGGCAGCGCGGGGGTATTCAAGGGCCGCCGCGCTGGCCATCTTGAGGTTTTCCTTTATTGCTCAAAGGGTTACGACATAATCACGCGAACCCCTAGCTGAGCGCTGTGACAAAGATGTTGCAAGGTCCGTGGAACCGGCCTAATATTCGCCCCCTCGCAACACAACGCGGCGCTGCAAGGCAGACGCAGCAAGGGTTGCGGGGTCGACCGCAAGGTTGGCGCAGCGAAGTTGGCAGCGCTGGCCGCAGCAAAAAAAGATTGCTGCAACGGTTGACGAAACGAAGAAAGCTCTGCATAATCTCGTTTCTCTGCTGCAGACAACGCAGCGCGCTGAACGGCAAAGCCGGGAAGCGAAGTTCTTTAACAAACAAACAACCGATAAGTGTGGGCGCTGGGTAGCGGACGCCGCTGTCTTCGGACAGTGTTGCTTCACAAGTTATACAGTGCTCGCACAGCAAAACGTGACTGGGTCTTCGGATCTGGTCAGTCAGTTTTCTGAGAGTGAGCGACCGCTCGAAAGAGCGAG
>NZ_JADGMP010000031.1:0-103840 GCF_015549295.1 Cupriavidus sp. IK-TO18 | reverse complement strand
GAGACCGCGCCAAACCGGGGGCTGACTAAGCGGCAAGGCGGTGGCCTTCTTCTCCTGCGATGGACGGATACCATCGCTCAACGTAAGACCGGAGCTGGTTATTGAGCACGGCCGTCCGGATTTGCAGCAGGTTGTGCGCGTGCCGAGGCCGCCAGGCCATCTGCTGCCGTTTGACGAACCGCTTGCTGACCACCTGGTTGACGGCCGACTCGACAAAACCTGAGGCAATGGGCTCGCCATGCCGATAGCGGTCACCGTAGTTCACGATGAAATGCCGGTTGTTGTCCAAGTAGACAATGAACTCCTCGAGCTTGCCAAGGAGTTTGGCCTCCTCGGGGCTGGCCTCAGCGTCCAGATCCCAGCCCAGGCTTTCCAGTCGGCGCAACGCCGGATATGGGCAGCCGTGCCACAGGTGCCACTTGGAGCCATGCAGCGCCTTGATCAATTCCGCGTTGCTGGGGCCATCGCTATGGGCCGGCCGGCCCTTGATCATCTGTTCGAGGTTCTGTACCCGCATGGCGATGTGGAACCAATCGAGAACGTACTCACCGCGGTCACCAAAGCCGAGTTGGGCAAACCGTACGGTATCCCCGCCGTCCGACAGAAAGGTGACCGGCTGACTGGGTTGCACACCTTCTCGTAGCAGGAAGTTCCACATACGATCGGCCGGTCGGCGCTCCAACTTGTGCACGTAGGCAAAACTATGCCCGCCATCCTGATCTCGCAGGGACTTCCCGACAATCACTTCAAACCAGCCGTCCTGGCGGCGCCGGTGTCCGGCCCGCCGAAGGAAGCCGCCGTCAATGCCAACCGCGCGGACGGGACTGGGCTCGGGGATCTCGGGCGGCCGGACGCTCGCCTCCACCTCCGCCTGCTGCCGCGCGTCGGTGGCCTGCTCCGCTTCCAGCCGGCGACCGAGCTTGGTGACCTGGCGCCGGATTGAGCTGGCTGCCAGTACATGATCGAGCGGCAATACTTCCTGCAGGACGTTGACGGTCAGACCATATGACATCAATGCTGCAAACTTCACCTCGAGATACTGCAGTTCTGGACTGACCCGCTCAGGCAAGCAGTTAGCGACCGGACTGAAGCTAGGTGCGTCGCCCTGGCACTGCCGGCAGGGGTACAGCCTCGGACTGTCAATCGACAGCCGTCCGAACGCGCTACGGAAAACCAAGTGATGGTGGCCCTTGCACGCCAGCTGCGCCCCGCATGTGGGACAAACGCTGGTCCGGGCAACTACCTCGGCAACCTGTGCCGTGACCATCGTGCGCTGCAGCCGACCCAGCAATGATTTCGCCTCCTCCAGATGCAGCCCCACCGAGCCCACATCCAGGCCATCTCTCTCGAACTGGGCTATTTCGGTGACGGTGGCTGGCGCGCCTCCATCGCCCTGCACGACGAGTTGCAAGCTGATACGCATGGCCGCCCTCCTCCCTTGGAAGCTGCGGCGACCAGTCTACCCCTCGAGCTCGCAACCGATCATTGACGATCCGACGATCAAAGCGACGATCCAGCCAAATCAGCCACCTATCGACCTCGTCGCGCAGGTCTTCCAGCACGATTGGCCCTTCGCGCAGCGACTCAAGCCAATCGACGAACTCATATTCACTGTGTTCGTCCCTGGCCTCCAGATACCTCTCGATTCCGCCCATGTCCTCGGGCGGGCATGGCCCGCAACCCGCCACGCAACGGGGCAACTGGCCAGGCTGTTGCCGCAGCATACGCCGCTCGATGCGTATCTCGTGGCGCCACCACGCGTTGAAGTCATACACATAGACGAAGCCTTCGTGTTCTCGGAGATGAAACGCGGTCAGCGGCAGTTCGCTGGCGACTGTGCAGAACTGCAAGACGCCCTCCTGAGCTTCGCCGTAACGCCTGCCACGAATACTGAACGTGTGCAGATGTTCGTCGGCCCAGCCCATGACGACCTGGATGACATGGTGCAATCGCCCGAGCGTCAAGTGCTCGGGAACGAGGACGCGCCGCCAAACCGGCGGGCTCAGGCCGCGCAGAGCAATTCGAAGTTGGAGGACGGAGATCGCCGGCCCAGGATCGGAAGCCATGCGCGCATTGTAGGTGCCTCACTGGCCTCTCAGTAGCGGTCCGGCCGTCAGCCCCCGTTTTGGCGCGCTCTCCACGTGAGGCAAGCGGTTCTCGGTTCGGTGTTCAACACCCATTTCAACCGTCCCGCGCGGCCGGCGCGCACGGCTCGACTGTGTTTTGCCGGGTAAGGTGTTCTGAGGCATGCGCGCATTTTCTTGTGCTTGTTACAATGTCTAGGCAAAGTTGAAATGTCCGGGTACCAGCAAAGTTGAAATGTCCGGTTGTCCGGTGTCTGTCCAGCTTGTTTGTTCTGTCTTTTTTGGGGTTCCCGTAGGGCGGTGGTGCTGGCCTGAAGCGGCAGAGTTGTGATCAGGGTGAGGCCGTCATGCCAGCAGGGCGGATTTGAATTTCCAGGTGTCAAGCTGAAATCAATTCTCAGTTCCGTTAAGCGGCCACGGCTGCTGCTGCAACCGTTGCAGCGCTTCCAACATATCGTTCTGGCCCAGCGAGCGCTGCGACTTCTTGCCGGGCGGTCGTCCACGCTTGCGGGGAGCCCCCTCCGTGCCAGGCACAGAGAGTGACCGCGTGTTGTCGCGCTTCTCCTGAACGTATTGCGCTAATTGCAATACGTGCCCCAGGCGCTTGTTATCAACGATCGCGCCTTGATCCACTTCCGAGAGCCGATCGTAAATCGTGTAGGGCAGGGCGGCGCCATTTGCGCGTGGCTCGATTCTGCCGTCCGGATAGTGATAGACATCGATATAGCGACCGGCCAGTTTCCGATGCTCTGGCGTATCCGCCAGCAGGTAGAGCATCTTGTCGTACTGAATCGTCAGGCTCTTGGACACACACCGCGGCTCGCGCCACGCGAAGATGAGATCCAGGTTCTCGTCTGGTCGCAGCGGCCGATGGGCGTTGTGGTCATTGCGCGGCGCCTTGGCAAAGCGCGCGTTATAGTCGACGATGAATTCCGCCATGAAGGCATTGGCTGCCTCCATCGTGCTGATGCCACGCAGGCGCAGCTCCTTGACCAATCGGTCCTGCAGGGTCAGGTGAGTCCGTTCCACGCGGCCCTTAGCCTGGCTGCTGTTGGCGCAGATACCTTCGATGTTCAGCTCGAACAAGGCCCGCGCAAACTGGGTGTGGCCGTCGCCACTGGTTGCTCCTTTCTTGTTGACCCGAAAAACGCTGGCCTTGTCGCTGTAAAA
The DNA here is from genome assembly GCF_015549295.1 of Cupriavidus sp. IK-TO18. Taxonomy (NCBI): domain Bacteria; kingdom Pseudomonadati; phylum Pseudomonadota; class Betaproteobacteria; order Burkholderiales; family Burkholderiaceae; genus Cupriavidus; species Cupriavidus sp. IK-TO18. The sequence goes on along the minus strand of NZ_JADGMP010000031.1, from coordinate 100,586 downwards.
CGCCACCGGCTTGCCGTGGCGCTCCAGATAGGCGCGCGTCGCCGCAAAGTATGTGAACGTGGATTCCGAATGAGTGAAGCGCAGTTCCATGATCCGGCTGGTGGCGTCGTCGACGTAAACCAGCAGCGTCCAGGCTGGGGCGCGCTCCTCGAACCAGCGGTGATCGCTGCCGTCGATCTGGATCAGTTCGCCATAGCAGGCGCGCCGGTTACGAGGCTGGTAGACCTTCGGCGGGCGCTGATTGCGCGGCACCCACAGGCCGGCCACCGTCATTAGTCGGCGGATCGTTTCCTTGGACAACGTGAGCCCATGGCGCTCTCGCAGCTTCTCAGCCGCGAGCGTTGGACCAAAGTCGGCGTAGTGTTCCCGAATCAGGCTAAGGGCCACGGATTCGCGGTCTGCCGGCAGGCGATTGTTGCTGGGGCGACCGCGCCGGCGAGAAACCAGCCCGGATGAGCCTTCTTGCCTATAGCGCTCCAGCAGCCGCCGGAATTGCCGGTCCGTGATCTCCAACCGTTCGGCAGCCACCCCGGGCCGCAACTGACCATCCACGACCGCCTGGACGGTCTTGAGCCTGTCTAACTCACGCATGCTTACTGTAATGACCTCGGTTCCCGCCATCCCCGGACATCCTCCATTGCATTCAACCGGGCAGGCTGAATACCATGGGCAGCGCCTCAGGCGGACATTTCAACTTTGCTAGAACCGGACATTACAACTTTGCCGCTACACCAACTGTTCGCATAATAGGCATTATGTTAAGTATGCATCACATTTAGGCATTGTACGCCAACGACCCGGACAACGACTCGCTGAACGTGGCGTGGCGCATGCGGATACCACGGTCCTGCGCTTACCACCTTGGTTGTATCTCAATTGAGATGCATAATGTAGGTCAAAGCATAGGAGATTTCCATGGCGCATACTTCAATGCTGCACATCCGCGTGGACGACGACCTGAAAGCCCGGGCCACGCAAAACCTCGCCAGCGTCGGGCTAACCGTGTCCGACGCAGTTCGCATCCTGTTGACACGGATCGCCAAGGAGGGCGGGCTGCCGCCCGGTCTGACGACGGATCCCGAGACCTATGATGCTTGGTTCCGCGCCAAGGTCCAGCAAGCGCTGACCGACCCGGCCCCGCCGCTCCCACATGACCAGGTCATGGATGACGTTCAGGCGCTGATCGACCGCAAACGCCGTGCGCGCGGTTGAATGGACGCGGTGGGCCAGGGCCGATCTTCTCGCCATCGTTGACTACATCTCGGATGAGAATCCGGATGCGGCCCAGAGCCTGAAGGACGACCTCGAAGCGAAAGCGGCACGGCTGCCGGAACACCCCGAGCTCTACCGATCCGGCCGCGTCGCGGGCACGCGCGAGATGGTCGTGGCGGCCAACTACCTGGTCGTGTACGCCGTGGATGCCACCACCATCCGGATCCTGCGGGTACTCCATGCCGCGCAGCAATGGCCGTCGCCCGGTTGAGCCAGGCGAGAACTGACCAAAAAATGGGTGCGCCGCCCTGCCGCGACGCGCCTTCGGCTTTGCCCTCGGCGATCACGGCAGCCTTTTGCGTGACAGACCGCCTGGGACCTCCAAGCACTAGCGCTGCCTGGCGTCGTCGTCCTGGACGCGCAAACACGGCCGTCGGTTTGCATAAATTTGTTGCCGGTCTTTGCAGCATTTTGTACCCGCCCCAGCGGGCAAGCCTGTTTGACTCGCTGTAGCACGCGCACGGGCGGAAACGTGCCAAGCTACACCGACTGGCACAGCCCAGCGGACAACGGCAGTCCTCGCTTTCGCTCACCCGAATCCTGTACGGTGTCGTCGCTCGCTGTCAACAAAGCCCAGGCTGGCGACGCGTTCGGGCAAGACACAAAATGGCTTCAAACGTCGGCCGTAGGAACAATTTGCTGCAGCGATTCTTGAAGCAATTTTGTTACCGTCGTCGCTCAATCGGCGTGCCGGCGGTCCAGCGGCAGGAACAAAATCGTGCAAACTAACGGCGATCTTGGCAAGCCTTCCGAGGGGTTGACGCTGCAGGCGCGCCAACAGATGGTAACGGGCATGGCTACAAGCTCGAAACCTATGCACAAAACCATCGCGATCGCCCTGGCTATTGCCTGCGCGCCCCTTGCTCACGCTGCGAAATGCCGCAGCGGTAAGAGCATTCTCTACACTCAGGAACGGTATTGTCCCAGCGGCTACACAGATATCACCTCGCCCATGGGCGGCACCGTGTCCACTGTCGGTAAGTCAGAAAACGTTCGCAAGGCGGAGCAAGAATACTTAGCCATGCGTGCCGCAGACGAGAGGCAATTCCAGAATCAGCAGGCGCAACTACAAGCGCAGTATGGGCAAGAGCAACGCCAGATACACGGGCAATGCGTAACCATCGAGGCACAGATCCGTGCGAACGAAAACCAGCAGCGCCAGATCAATGCGTGGCAACAGATGGACCAACTCAAGCAGAGCCACCGGAGCTTGCGCGACCAGCAATATCGCCTTGGCTGCCATCGGTAAATCGAAGCAAGTACTTAGCGGCTTCCCGAGACCAACCTCTTTGACTCGACCCGGTTGGAGCGGATTACGTTGAACTATTCATTGGTAGCTTTTTCGAATTTTTCAATTCTGGCAAGGATATCGTCGAAATCCGTCGGTTGCTCGTCGAACATCATGGGCGCCATCTCCCTGTAATCGGTTCGCAGGTCTTTGATCCGGGCTGCGCTCGGCATCAGGCGGAGTGTTCCTGGCCGTGCGGTCCCATAGTTGGACCAGCTCGATCGGAAGAAGATTAACTTATGCTTCGCCACCTGTGCCAGAAGGTCGAAGTCCGTAGCGGCCGCGTTCCCTTCTTCGGTGCAGAGAAGCATCGCGAGGTCGTAATAATGCCGGGAAAAATACTGCGGCGTCGCCGAGTCGGCCGGGCGATGTGCCTCCGCATGCAAGGCAGTGGCCTTTTCCCAAAACGTACGCTGTGCTGACAGAACGGTTACGGTGCAGTCGGGATTTTCGAAGAAGTCGGGATAGTCCTCAGCCGCGTAAGGGCGAATGACCTTTTCTTCGGTGGGCCAAGGATCGCCGCGCGCTCCGAGTTCGAGCTTCACTCGCGGCGTGATGTAGGCCATGTCCGTATATTCGGCCGCAGGCAGTGCAGGCGGATAATGGAAGTTTACCGTCTGCGCGTCGTTGGTATCGATCACCAGCGACCACTCGCCTTTGGTCGGCGTGCCCAGTTGCTGGGCAATGGCGGCGCGAAGAGCGGGAAGGAGCTTGTCGGCGATGTGCTGCTCGACATCCCGCACCAAGTCTTCAATCAGCTGACTGGACTTTTTTCTGCTAATTCCGTCCTGCTCCGGATCCCGATCGCCGGTGTAGCCAAGATCTGCCCGATCGAAGGACAGGTCGATGTCTTCAGAAAACCGTCGGATGGCGCTGAACGCTTTGGAAAGAGACGTGCCGCCCTTGAAGACGAGCGAAGCAGCGTCTCCTTGCTTTAAACCGAAAAGACGCTTCAAGGTCCAACAGACCCAAAAGTCCTTCTCGATGATGGTATTCGCGACGCCGCGGGTGGCACCGCTCTCGCCAAAGAGGGCCGCCCGGTCATCTGCTGGAAGTCGGGCGACCTTATCCATCAAGGTCACCCGACGTCGTATCGGCGATCGAGGCCAGCGTCGACTGCATCCAGGCCGGTGCCCGGCATGCAGCAGATGCGAGTGTTCTCTTGTCGTTGGCCGACAGGCGGCTGGCGGCGACCTGTACTACCTCGGCAGCACGCAGCGGGCCGACATGACGAAGGGCCTGAATGACGGTTCCCACCGCGCTCCCCGGAGCGATCAGATGCTTTGGCGATGCGTGACGCAAGTCGACCACACGCTTGCCCAGCACGACACGGCGTGCGGGGCCGTTGGTTAGATAGGAGTTCTTCGCCGGCACCTGGGTTGTCAAGCCAAGCGCATTGGCTGCTCGTGCACCGTCGATTTGCACCTGAGAGCCCGTTTCCCTGGCTAGTGCCGCTGCCACATCATCGGGCGCGGGAGAAAGCGGACCAAGCTTGGGGTGAACCTTGGGAAAGTCGTACAAGCCCCGCGCCAACCGGCGGAGATTTCCGCTTTTGACCAGCCGGGAAAGGGCTTGGTCGACCGCAGCGCGCGCAGCGACGTCCAGAAAATCAGTAGGCGTGAAAACGCCGCCACGCCCGGTTGCGCGCGCGCGGCTCATGATACGGTCAGGGACGGAAGGCAGGTTGGTGTTCATATGTCATAAAATACAGTATCTTTTTCTGACATACAAGTCAAGGAGCGCATGCACTTGGCGTCGCCGATGGCCATGGCGGCCGGCGTGAAGCTAGGCATGCGCCGCGGCGGCGTGCAGACGATCGCACCGCAGACCATTCTCTTTGATCGAGATACTTGCGCGGAACGGGCTGCGCTTGAGCGTGTCACCATGGCGCTACTGCAGTTCTCGCCCGATGTCGCTGCGTTCGAGGAGGCGGCGGCGGTCCTTGTCGATGTCAGCACCACGCTGCGACTCTTCGGCGGTGCGCACAAACTGCGGCAGCGAATGCTGGCGACTGTCAGATCAATGGGCTTCAGCGCTGTCGCGGGCTGCGCTCCCACTGACGCAGGGGCTTGGCTGCTTGCCAGCTCTGGCGGAGGCATAGCGCTAAGTCAGCCCTCGTTGGTACGAAAGCTGGTCGACTACAACTTACGTAACGGCTTCTCGCAGACGACCGCAGCCGCCTTCTCTGCGCTCGGGGTGTCAATGCCCGTTTTCTTGGGGCCAGCTTCTCAAGTTGAAAAGCGGCGACCAGTGGACCATTCGGGATGCCCGCGAGTATCTCAATATTGAGATGGCGTAATAGCCACTTCAGGTGCCATTATTATGGAACCCCAATCCGATAGTGCCGTGACTTTCAAGCTTGAAAGTGATTCATTCGGTGCGCGGCCGGATTCGGACGAAATCAGAGGTAAAACGGCGTTTAATTCAGATTTAGAACTTGCTTAGCAAATCCTATGATGTCTCGGCAGCCTGCTACCGCCCGCATTCACCGTCCCTCGGTATGCGGGCTCTTTTTTGGTAAGGCCGAACGTAGGCCAACCGTTGCGCAGGTCGATTGCCTCGCAAGGTGCGACGGGGTCATACTGAGGGCGGGTAAAGCAACCATTACCCGATTTCTTCATGGACGTTCCGCGGCTCTCTGCTGGCTCGAGAGCCGCCTTTTTTGCGCGCCGATCGCCGGAGAGCAGACATGGGCAGACCCCATGACGGCCCCGCCGTTGTCGTCAACGGCTCGGGCGCGTGTCATCACTCAAGCCTGCTCGATAAGAAAACGCTCGGGCCGCTTGCCCAGCCACGCCGGCGTCCGGCCCCGACCCGACCAGGTTTTTCCGGTTTTGGGATCCATGTACTTCGGCGGCAGCGGGGTTTTCTCCGTACCAGCAGATGCTGCACCGGCAGGCCGGCCCCGACGACGGCGCGGCGCCACGTCTTCCGGCGACAGGCCATACCTGTCCATCAACTCGCGAATCTGTTCGATGACGCCTGCGACCTCAGTCGAACGCGCTTCCTCAATCCGAGCTTCCAACGCTTGTTTCTGCGCCAGCAATTCCTGATACGTTGCCATTTTTTGCCTCCAATTTTCCAATTACTATTGACTTATACGCATTTCAAGGAAGGCGTGCAAGGTATTCGCTGTCTAAAGCGGCCCCGAATGCAATTTGGCGCGTTGTATTCGAACGTGGTCTCTTTGCGCGCGTCAAGGCGAAGAACATAGTGATAGGGATGGCGTTCTGAAGTAAAAGCGGTCGCTACTTGTACCGATTTGCTCTGCCCTCCGACTCGCAGAAACGGGTACGCTCGGTACAAGACGTCGATCGCAGGGATGCAGCATTCGTGCTAAGCCGACGGGCATCGGGCGGAGAGCCATGAATATAGCCAAAGGCTTTTTTGCCTCAGACCGCACCTACCCCTGTTTAACACATGGCGATTTGACGGCTGGAACCCCAAGGGTCTCGTGGCGGGCCTCCCGTGAGTTGAACACGGCACCAGGACAATGTCGCGGAGAGGGGCCGGCTCAAGTCAGAAGTGCAAGGCATTCAGAAAATCGAAGGTCCATCGTCACGTTTGAACAGTCGCATTCGGATCGGGCGGTCGAATTGCCTTGATCAGGAGGCCAAGGGCGCTTCACTGCATGCCAAGCGAGATCGACAGTGGCTTGTTATGCCTTCACGATTGATCCGTGTCAGCTAGACCGGCCGTTTGATCTTGCGGTGGCAAGTCACGGGCGCGCCTTCTGTGTCGACGTCATGACAGCAATAGCCACTGGGGCACTTGGGGATCCTCGGTATTTCCCCGAAGTTGTCTTCACATTGCCTTCCCTGAATAATCGCGCCCTCAGCCACCATCACACCGGCGCAGGGAGACGTTGTTGTCCACGAACAGAGGAGTCCACATGTTTCGCTTCGAGTATGGAACGAGCAATGTTTATGCGCAGCTTGGCTTCGCGGACGCCGATGAAATCCCGCTCAAGGCGGGCATTGTGAAAGACATCTCCGACCGGATTCGAGGTGCTGGGCTGACGGTTTCGCAGGCCGCTACCCTCCTTGGTACATCCCAGACGGACCTTCTGTTGGCGGTCTCCGGGAAATTCCAATCCTTTCATGCTGCCGAACTGCGTGGCTGGCTCAAGCGTTTAAGCCCGCCCTTGCAGTGTTCTTCGAAGTAATCCGAAGACCAGCGACTAAGCCCTTGTAGCCCTGGCAAAGTGCGTTACTGGATTTTTTCATCTGAGAATGCGGTCGCACATGGCTATTGCCTCCGACGCCGCATCAGCAAGTTTGAGACGATTCGGGCGACTTAGTAGGACTTGCTTCCATTGCGTTCGACGCGCGCGGGCCGTTGCCTGGCACTGGTGCAACGCAGCATAGACTCGGCTTGCCCTGCCTGGCAAAGCAGTTTACGGTAGCGGATCGGTGTGCGCATCCTCCGCGCGTCTCTTGCACCGAGGCGTTCATCGCCGTTCTCATCACTCTTCGTGGAATTCGATCCACGGACCAGCTGTCGTAGGTTCCGATTTTCCGACCCCGGCAAAGGAGGCCACTATGCTAAGTCCGCACGAAATCGCTGCATTACTACTGCTCGGCGATGCACCGGATATCGATGATCTAGAACCTGACCAACTGGACGGCTTGCTGGCTCACAAACTGGTCACGATGGAACATGGGCATGATAGCGGCAACGCTTATCCCCGCCTGACAAGCCAAGGACATTCGATGCTCGAGGCCGTCCGAAGCATTCGGTAAGTCTTTGTTCTAAGCTTGGTCTATCTCCGCACGTCGGCAACGCCGTGCCTACGTACGCCCTCGCCTGTATGCTGGCGGAAGGGCAACGGCAGTAACCCGCGCGGCAGTCGTCGAAGGACATCAATATCTTGATGGTAGACATTGTCCAGTCGGCACCAGCCGAGCTGGCCACGCCGGGACGAAAGGATGCTGCGGTGTCGTTATGCGCAGGTTTCGGTCACCCACCAATAGGGGGAGGCCAGCATGGAGCGTAAATGTGATGATGTCCGTGACAGGTCTGCGAACAACCCGTCAACACTCATAGCCCTCGACCAATGGCCGAGGGTTTTTCTTTTTTCGCGCCAATTACCGGGGAGCATTGGTCGAGCGATATTAGCGCCGTGGAGCTAAGTCGACGCGGCCGCCAAAGACCGGCCAGACATGTGCAGGCTTCGTGACGGACGAGCCCTAGTCCGTCAACGGCTCAGGCGCGTGTATCGCTTAAGCCTACTGGATCAGGAAACGCTCGGGCCGCTTGCCCAGCCACGCCGGCATCCGCCCGCGACCCGACCAGGTTTTTCCGCTCTTGGGATCCCTGTACTTCGGCAGCAGGGGTGCCTTTTCCACAGCAGCATCCGAACTTCCGGCCGGACGGTCCCGATGGCGCCGTGGGGCAATGTCTTCCGGAGAGAGCTCATATCGAAGCATCAGTTCCCTAATCTTTCCAATGACGCTCGGGACCTCATTGGCGCGCGCCTCTTCAATCTGAGCCTCCAATGCTTGCTTCTGCGCCAGCAGTTCTTCATACGTTGCCATCCTTGACTCCTATATTGGTTCACTACGCAGAAATGGGTACGCTTGGTCGCTATTAGGCAGGCACCCAGTTATTAGAGGTAGCTCAGACTCAGGTCTGCTTACGTCTGGATCAGCTACGCGGCGCCCTACTCGCCTAGCGAACGAAGAAACGCTGGAACCTTAGCGCGGCTGGTGGCCTGAACACGGGCGATGAGGGCGTAATCGACTTGGCGCACTCCGTACGTTTGAGCGATATCGTGTTGTAGTCGATGCCACAGATGACAGGTCATTTCAGCGTCGGCCATCGCTCGGTGCGCACGCCCCGGCTTGGGCAATTCCAGCATATCGACGAGTGTCGACAACCTGTGATTTTGAGCGTGTGGGTAGATACGCCTGGAAGTGAGCATCGTACACGCGAAGTGCTGATTGGCTGCGATGTCCAGAAGGCCAAGCTCGGCTTGCCAAAACCTTCGGTCAAAACCAGCATTGTGGGCTACCACCGGATGTCGGCCGACAAACCGGGCCGCTTCACGCATGACCGTTGATGCAGCAGGCGCATCAGCAATCATGTCATTGGTTATTCCGGTCAGGCTTACGACCTGGGAGGGGATATGCCTTCCAGCATTCATCAAGCTTTGATAACGATCGACGATCTGGCCGTCGCACAGCAGGATGACAGCAATTTCCGTGGCACGGTCACCAAGACTTGGCGACAATCCCGTCGTTTCAAAATCCAGAACCGCAACCGTCTGCATCTTGCTTCTAAGTTTTTTGGTGCCGACGGCGAAACTCGAACTCGCACAGCTTTCGCCACTACCCCCTCAAGATAGCGTGTCTACCAATTTCACCACGTCGGCTGGGAAGAAACGATATTGCCTGACGTCGGGCTTTTAGACCTTTCAACAACAGGGGCGGCTGGCGTTTGCCTTCGCTTCGGCCCCATTGCGCGGACATCGTTCCACGCCTCGCATTCTAACCTACCTTTCTGATGTGGCAACGCGCACTTCGGCACACCCCTTCGAAGGCGAGCTCGACGACATATCCGGCCGCGGGCAGACTCATGCCGCACATGACCTGTGCCGAGGCCTATCTTCGCGCGACAAGCGGCTCGTCACGATTGACGACTGTACTCACTACGACTTGTTCCGTGGACCTGCCTGGCGTACTGAAGTCTTCCCCAGGATTTTCGATATGATATGAGACGACAGGTAAGCAGCGAGCTCTAGAGGCTGGCGCTTGTCCAGAGCCAGCCCGGCACATGCATCGGCTGCTCAGTTCATCCTCAATGAGCAGTAACCGTACGCGCAAACCTGGTGGGCCGGGTGGGATTCGAACCCACGGTGGGATATGTCCGGCGGATTATGAGTCCGCTGCCTGCAACCAACACGGCGTCCGGCCCTGTAACGACGCGCGAGATTCTACCCTGATGTTCGCACAACGTGCCATTGCCGCTTCTCGCGTGTTGGCAGTGAACGTGCATTACGTTCAAATGCAGAGCAATCAAAGGAACCCGTGCGGCGGCTTCGGCCGGATAGGCATCGAAACAGAATTGTGTGCCAGATTCAAACCGCACCTGTCGTTGATCGATGCAGGCACCCTCGCTACGATAGCAAACTGCGGGGATAGGCAGTTGCCTCTGCCTTGTGCGGAATCAGCGGATCTTGTCAAATCCAGCAGCCGCCCACCGGGCGACGCTGTCGCGCGTCAGGCGAAAGTCGGGCGGTACTTTGACGCTTGCAATCACTTCACCGAAGGGATCCGCGGCCGTGAGCGTACCGAAGGGCTCGAATTCATCTGGCGTGACGACGAGCTTGACGGTCACGGTCCCAGAATCGGTCTCGAGATTGCACTGCTTGTTGAGTTGAGCGTGCAGTTGCTGCTCATGCCGCCGGATGACTTCCGCGGCAGTCTTGACCAGCGTCTGGTGGGCCGTGGCATCGAGCGGCTTCGGATCGACCTTGTTTCGACCCATGGTCCAGGGACTAACAAGCGCCGGCTCGGCGCTGCCATCCCGGATCATCTCGACGGCCCAGCCGTCGCCATCCTCGTTCTTGATAACCCGGGCAGTCCAGCCCTTGTCTCGCCAAAGTCGGGGCTCGTGGATTGCAGAGGCTTCGTGCTCCAAAAGGGAGTCGTCGGTGTGGTGCATAAACCTCGTCGCACAGGTCAAGGAAGCAATATTCCATGCCTCATCCACTATGACCCAGGCGGAAAAAAACGGTTGATCGATCGATGTCGGCTGCGATTGGCTGAGCTCAGGGCTCGATGCACGGTTCAGCCGAGCAGGCTGGGCGCAAGCTGTGCGTCCAGCTTCGGTCATCGACCGGTCGGCGACGTGCCGTACCGGCCGAGGCCAAGATCACGCCGAAACTTCGGGTGTCGCTACGGTCGGATCCACTTTCTTTGCGGGAGTCCGCTTCTTCGTCACGGCTTTCACTGCGGCCTTTTTCGGCGCAGCTTTTGCAGAGGCTTTGCTACCGGTCACAGCCTTTTTCGGGGCCGCCTTCGTGGCGGCTGCTTTGCCAGTGGCCTTCTTGGCGCCCGCAGTCTTTGCCTTCTTCGCCGCCAGCTTGTCCTTTGCGGCTTGCTTCTCGAAGCGAAGCGCGGACCTTGCGGCTTCCACTGCCTGCGCAACTTCGCGCTTTGCTGCCTCAATGGCCTTCTTGGTGTCGGCGCGCAGCTTCAGCAGGCGCTTTTTCGCTGCCAGAGCCTCACGCGCGAGCACGCTGGCCTTTTTCGTTGGCACGGCCACCTTCTTGGCGGCAGACTTGTTCTTCGAGACTGCACTGACCTTCGTTGTTTTCGTTGCAGCGACCATTATGGATTACCCGTTGGTTGTGAAGCGCGGAGTATAACCGTACGTGTGCCTGCCTAATAGAGGCCTATCTCTTCATTGCCTTGCGACGGACTCGGCCGGCGCAGCCAAGGGCAGCCGAGTTGCCCTACTCCGCCGCGTTCAACGGCAGCCGCTGCCCATCTCCAGACGCTCGAACGGTCGGCTCCGCTGAGGCGGTTGCCATTCGCCCCGTCAGTCGCCTTCGAAGCGATTCGGCCATTCGGGACACCCTCACTATTTCGTCTTTTGTGACAAGCGCGCCAGCTGATTTTCGCCGCGCGGTCGCCATCGACATCCCACCTCGTGGGACTGAGGTTTTGGTACCCTTTCACGGAAAGTCATATTTCTCTTGGCAAAATTCGGCAGTTCGCGGGAGACCGTCACAAAGTTGAAGGTTGGTCAGCTGGCAGCGAAGCCGGGAGCGAATTTAATCAGGTTGTCCTACAGTCAGATGAAAAGACAGTTCACAAGACATGTGCAACGCAGCGGACAGGCCTACCCCGGACGGTTGGTCGAGCCGAGGATTCGGTCGGTCCAGAGGCAATCGAAGATTCGCCCTGTTCAACCTAGGCCGGAGGGCCTGCTGATTGATTTCTCAGCCGCTTCCCTTGACAACCTGCAGCTTCAGCGCTGGCTGCAACAGTGCGATTGGAACGGGCGCCTGTGACTGCTCCCGACATTCTCGTGCCACACCTGACGCCCGGCGGGCACCTACTTGCAGTACCGGAGGACGCCGCGCCAATCTTGGCAGATGAAACGCGACAGCGGCTTGGGAGTTCGTTTGCGCTTGGCGCGGGGCATGGCCTGCTGCACCTGGGAACGGCCGAAATCGGTCGCATTTTGCCCCCTGCATGGGCCTGGTGGCGTGATTTTGCGGCGCGCTATGTCACCGCCTTGTGCGCCACGCCCGAAGGCGGCGAGATCGCGGTCGCAACGCCTGCTGCCAAGGATTTCGATGCCATGATTGGCGATGCACCGCCGATGACGGGCGGCGAGTATCTGACGCCAGAGGTGCTGGGCACGTTGTGGGGCGAGATCGATACTGCCTTGCACCAGGAACTGGCAACTGCAAACGTCTCGCTTCAGGATTTCCTCAAGCTGCGTCACCCGGCCTGGAATCTCGTCGGCCGCGTGCATTTCAACCTTGCTGAGAACCGCAAGGACCCGGAGTCACCGTTCGCCTTCCTTGCGACTTACACCTCGCGTCTGTCGGCCCATGGTAAAGCGCAACATCAGCCACTGTCACAGGCCCTGGCGGAATTCTCCGGAGTCAGGAGCAAGGCGCAGCTCCTGTCATTACTGCTGCCGGTGCAGCGCGCCGCGGAACATTGCGATTGGCTTCGCGAAATGGTGGATACCGGCGAGATATACCATCCGCTGCGCTGGACGCCGCTCGATGCCCATCGCCTTCTCTCGGACCTGTCCAAACTCGAAGCCGCCGGGATTGTCGTACGCATGCCGGGCGTCTGGCAGGCGGGCCGCCCTGCTCGTCCCGTTGTGAAAGCTAGCGTCGGAGCACGCCCGCCCTCGCTCTTGGGCAAAGACGCGCTGCTGGACTTTAGCATGGAGGTCTCCCTCGACGGCGAGCGTCTCAGCGCCTCCGAGGTCAGGGACCTGCTCAAAGGCGCCGACGGCTTGCAACTCATCCGTGGTCGCTGGGTCGAGGTGGATAAGAAAAAGCTCAGTCGCCTCATGAAGCGATTCGAGGCCATGGAAAAGGCGGCGCAAAGCGGCCTGCCTTTCAATGAGGCCTTACGCCTTCTGGCGGGTGTTTCGCTTGACGATAGCGCCGACCCCGCTGACCGCGACTGGTCGCAGCTTGTTGCAGGGCCGTGGCTGGCCGACATCCTGCAGGAGTTGCGTCAGCCGGAGGGGTTGGCGCAGATCAGCCCGGGACCGGAACTCAAGGCCACCCTGCGGCCCTACCAACAGGCCGGCGTGCGGTGGTTGTACCTGCTCACCCGGCTCGGCCTGGGCGCTTGCCTGGCGGACGACATGGGCCTGGGCAAGACCATGCAGGTGCTCTCGCTTCTGCTCGTGCTGAAGCGCGAAAGTGCCGAGGCGCGGCCCAGCCTGCTGGTCGCCCCAGCATCGCTGCTGGCCAACTGGGCGGCCGAGGCCGAGCGCTTTGCCCCCGGCTTGCGCCTACTGATCGCCCATCCGTCGGTCATGCCGGCGGCCGAATTGCGTGCGCTGGACCCCGCGCGACTTGCGGACATCGATCTCGTCATCACCAGCTTTGGCTCGCTTCTTCGCCAGCCGATCCTGGGGGCCTTCCGATGGCGCGTTGCCATTGTCGACGAAGCACAGGCGATCAAGAATCCGGGCGCCAAGCAAACGCGACAGGTCAAGCAGCTGCAGGCGCAATCGCGCATCGCGCTGACCGGAACTCCTGTGGAAAACCGCCTGTCCGATCTGTGGTCCATCTTCGATTTCACCCACCCCGGTTTGCTGGGCTCAGACAAGGTCTTTGCCAACTTTACCAGGCGGCTGGCGAAGGCCGAGCACTTCGGTCCGCTGCGAACGCTCGTGCGGCCCTACATCCTGCGCCGCCTGAAGACCGACAAGCGGATAATCGACGACCTTCCGGACAAGACCGAGCTCAAGGCCTGGTGCCACCTGAGCCCGAGCCAGGCGGCACTGTATCAGCGTGCGGTGAAGGATCTGGCTGTTGCGCTTGAAGATGCCGAAGGCATCGGTCGCAAGGGGGTAGTGCTGAGCTTCCTGATGCGCTTCAAACAGATCTGCAACCATCCGTCGCAATGGTTGGGCGACGCCGCCTGGAAGGCGGAAGACAGCGGCAAGTTCGCCCGCCTGCGCCAACTGGCCGAAGTCATTGCCGCGAAGCAGGAAAAGGTGCTGGTATTCACCCAGTTCCGCGAGACCACTGAGCCGCTGGCGGCATTTCTGGGTTCGGTCTTTGGCCGCGAAGGGCTGGTGCTTCATGGCGGCACCCCGGTAGCCAAGCGCCGCGAACTGGTCAAGCGATTCCAGGAAGATGAGCTGACACCGTTCTTCGTGCTCTCGCTCAAGGCCGGTGGGGCAGGTCTGAACCTTACCGCCGCGTCGCATGTAATCCATTACGACCGCTGGTGGAACCCGGCCGTGGAAAACCAGGCGACTGATCGTGCATTTCGTATCGGCCAGCGGCGGAACGTCCTGGTGCATAAGTTTATCTGCCGTGGCACGATCGAGGACCGTATCGATCAGTTGATTGAAGCGAAGCAGCAATTGGTGAAGGATGTGTTGGAAGGTGGCGCAGAACTCCTGCTTACCGAGATGAGCGACCGTGAATTGCTCGATCTCGTGAAGCTCGACGTTCATGCCGCGCAAGAAAACTGATCGTCAAGAGGGATCGGAATGGGTTACGGTTACGGGGGATGGAAGCCCTATGTCTCAGTCGCCGAGCGCAGGAAAAAGGCTGAACGGGCCGCCGAGAAGGCGAAGAAGGCTGGTTCGGTGCTGTCGCCAATCGCGTCATACCGCGGTGCCATCGCCAAGACCTTCTGGGGCAAGGCCTGGTGCGACAACCTGGAAAGCTACAGCGACTATGCCAACCGCCTGCCGCGCGGCCGTACCTATGTGCGCAACGGTTCAGTAATCGACCTTCAGATTACGGCAGGCGAAGTCCGCGCGCAGGTAATGGGTTCGAGTCTGTACACGGTCGCTGTGTCCGTGACGGCGTGTCCTGCAAAGCAATGGCGAGCGATCGGCGCCGATTGCGCGGGGTCGATCGATTCGATCGTGGAACTCTTGCAGGGCAAGCTCTCGTCAGCCGTGATGGAGCGCATCTGCAAACCTCGCAGCGGTCTTTTCCCGGTACCGGAAGAAATCAGGTTCAGTTGCAGTTGTCCGGACTGGGCGTCAATGTGCAAGCACATTTCTGCCGTACTCTACGGTATCGGCGCGCGGCTCGACCAACAGCCGGAATTGCTCTTCGCCCTGCGCCGCGTCGATGCCAATGATCTCGTCAGGCAGGCAGGCGCTGGCCTGCCCAAATCCACAAAGCGACCCGCCACCAGCAGGGTACTCGACGACGCCCTGGTGGCCGATGTGTTTGGCCTCGAGATGGCCGACGCTAGCCCACCGCCGAAGCCTGCTGTCGGACGTGACAAGCCACCGGCAGCTAAGGTGACAGCGAAGAAGGCGACCAAGTCGGTCAAGTCGGCCGTCTCGACAACGCGCAAGCCACCTGCGAACGCGAAGATTGCGGAGGACAATCAATCGGAAACAAGGAAGTCATCAGTCAAGGCATCTGCTGGGCCACGTAGATCAGCATCAGGCACCGTTGTTGCCGGTAAAGCAAACTTGGCGACATCGCCTGCAACCCCGAAAGAGGCTGCAACAAGAAAGCGCGCCAGTACTCGACCGGTAAAGGGGACGTCCCGCTAAACGCCGATTCCATCTCGCATGGAAGCAGTCGTCAACGGTCGGTGGATGACCATGGAGCTGGGTCTTCGGGCCGCGATGAGCGCTGCGGTACCATCATCATGCATCGGCCCTTGACGAAGACCGATGTCCGGCTGTCACCGAATATCGCTGGGCCGTTCAACTCGCAACCCATGGGAGTACAGGCATGGTCGCAGTCAAATACGACGATCTTTCCATGGCGTTCGACTTCGTGAGCTACGCGGCGCCGATGGAGCACAACGCGTATGTCTCACTCGATACGGGCAAAGTCTATTGGACTTCTGAGTTCAACGACACCTTCGACGAGGAGGTTCCTGACGACCTTGAAACCTCGGACCGCTACCTTGCGATACCGCATAAGAACGAGCTCGGTCTTGGGCGAAGTCTCGTCCTCCAATTTGTTGCACAGGAGTTACCTGAGTGTTGCGAGCAGGTGGAAGAATTCTTCCGACGACAAGGCGCTTACGCGCGCTTCAAGGACTTGCTGGAGCGCAATGGCATTCTCGAGCTCTGGTATTCGTTTGAAGCCGACTCGACCGAAAGAGCGCTGAGGCAATGGTGTGTCGAAAGCGGCCTGGAGATTCTGGAGTCATAGCGCGGCATAGACATGCCGCAATGTCCGGCCGTAAGGGGCCCGCCGCGCATTTCGACTTTGCTGCCGTTTCGAGCGTCTGCGCTTCGACGGCCGACTGAGATGCCGGTGGCGCCGACCGACGTCTCACCCTCCCCCCTTCCACATAACCGCCCTGCTACCGGCAAAATTCCTCAGTATGGGCGTCACGTTCAAATTTGGCTGCGTTCACGCGGAGCGCTTCGTGATCGAGGCAGAATCAATCAGGCGCACCGCCCTCCACTTTGATACCTAAGTCGTCGGGCTGCCAAAGCGACGCGACCTCGAATGTCTACCGCCGTACTCTGGCGGGCCGCCTTAGTTGAACAGCAGCGCGGCATAGTTGCGGGCGCTGTGCAGCACGTGCAGCACGTCGATTCGCTCAGGCGGATCGCCCACCACGCGGTAGAAGATCTGGTAGTTGCCGTGTACTCGGTGCCGGACGCCTCGGTCCTCATAGCGAGGGACCAGCGGGAAGGCAAGCGGCATGTCTGCGAGCGACAGGCACCGGTCGCGCAACTCCTGTACGAAGGAGAGCGCGCGGCGCGGGTTGTCGCGGGCAATGTAGTCGGCGATGGCTTCGAGTTCGGCCTCGGCCAGCGGCGTCAGGCGAACGACGATCATGCGCCGTGCCCGGGTGTTCTGCCTGCCGCGGCGCGATACTTGGCTTCGAGGCGGTCGAACACGGTGGCTGCGTCGGTGCCGCGGCCCGCGTCCGCCTCAGCCAGGCTTTGCGCGAGCGCCGCGTCCAGCGCCATCAGTTGCGCTTCACGGTCCTGAATCAGACGTACGCCTTCGCGAAGTACTTCGCTCTTAGAGCCATAGCGGCCCGAGGCGACAAGTTCAGTCACGTAGCGCTCAAGTTGCTGTCCAAGGTCGGCACTGATCATATTGGTCCTCTTCAGACGGGGCCGGCGCAGGGCGTACACCGGTGTCATGAAGTGTACCGCCCTTGATAATAGTTATCAAATTCCAGATGAAAAGTGCAGAAAGAAGTACCAGCGACGCCGTAGCCACCGCATGTTGCGCTGCACAACGTCGGCTGGTATTATCTAGCATCCCCCCATTGTGCGCACACCGGATTTCGCGAGAGGCATTCAGGCCTCGACTGTCCGTGCGTCATTCCACGATTTCGTTCGCACCCCGACAGGCTTGACCAGCCGTCATGCCCGCGACGATCGTCGGCCAACTTGTCGAGGAGAGTGTATTGGCTAATCCAGTTCGCGACGATTCAGCATCCCGCACAATCGCGGTCACGTCAAAGACCGGCCGCCGCTCTCCAAAAGGAAAGATCCAGGCGGTCGCAACACCGCTGGACATCGCGTCCATGGCGCGCCAGGATGAGGAGCGTCAACGCCAGATGCGCGCGCTGATCGCGCTTGGCCGTGAGCGCGGCTATCTCACCCACTCGGACATCAACGACCACCTGCCCGACAACTTTACGCAAACTGCGGCGATGGAGACGATCGTCAGCACGTTCAGCGACATGGGGGTGGCCGTGTACGAGCAGACGCCGGACGCGGAGACGCTCCTGTTAAGCGACGCCGCGCCTGCCGCGGCATCCGACGATCAGGCGGACGAGGAAGCGGAAGCTGCACTGTCGACCGTCGATTCCGAATTCGGCCGCACTACTGATCCGGTTCGGATGTACATGCGCGAAATGGGCGCCAGTGAACTGCTGACTCGCGCCGGCGAAATCGAGATCGCAAAACGCATCGAAGGCGGCCTGCAGGACATGATTCAGGCGATCGCCGCGTGTCCGTCAGTCGTGGCCACGATTCTTGCCGATGTGGACCGCATCGTTGCCGGCGAACTGCGTATCGACGAACTGGTCGATGGCATCAGCGACGCCGTGAACGAAAGCGAAATGGCGCTAAAGTCCGATGACGTTCAAGTGGAAGCAGACGCCCCCGACGATGACCCGGACGGTGATGACGCTGAAACGGACACCGTGGATCCGGAGAAAGCGAACGCAGCCCGCCTCGAACAACTCACAATCGACAGTCTTGCGATTTTCGCGCGCGTGCGTGTACTGTTCGAGCAGTTGCCGGATGCACCCGTTACTGGGAAAGCCCGTTTCGCAGCCGTTGCGCAACTGCGCTCGGAGATCCAGCGCGAACTAGGACTGATCCGCTTTACGGCCAAGACTATCGACCGCCTGTGTGCCACTGTGCACGAACAGGTTACCGAGGTTCGTGCGATCGAGCGCAGCATCCTGGAGATCGCCGTCGACCGTTGCGGCATGCCGCGCGAGGCGTTTGTCGAGTCGTTCCCGGGCCACGAGACCGACCTTGAATGGGCCAGCCACATGGCGGCGACTTCGCGGCAGTTTGGCGCGGCGCTCGAGCGACATCTGCCGGCCATTCGGGCCGGCCAGCAGAAACTCATCGACATCGAGGCCAGGGTCTCGCTGTCGCTCCAGCAGCTCAAGCGGATCAACCGCCAGATGAGTGCCGCAGAGTTAAAAATGCGGCAGGCCAAGCGAGAGCTGATCGAAGCGAATCTTCGTCTTGTCATTTCCATTGCCAAGAAATACATGAACCGCGGCATGCAGTTCCTGGATCTAATCCAGGAAGGCAATATCGGCCTGATGAAGGCGGTGGACAAGTTCGAATACCGGCGCGGCTGGAAGTTTTCGACGTACGCCACTTGGTGGGTCCGGCAGGCTGTCTCGCGTGCGCTTGCCGATCAGGCGCGGACCATTCGTGTGCCGGTCCACATGATCGAGATGATCAACAAGCTGAATCGGATTTCGCGCGAATTCCTGCAACAGACGGGACAGGAAGCGCATCCTTCCGTCCTCGCCGAGCGCATGGAGATGTCCGAGGAAAAAGTGCGCAATATCCTCAGGAGCGCAAGGCAACCTGTCTCGCTCGAGACCCCTGTGGGCGACGACGCCGACGCGACGCTCGGTGACATGATTGAGGATGTCTCTGCGAGTTCACCGGCTGAGGCCGCGATTCACGCGAACATGCGCGCCGCGATCGATGAAGCGCTCGACGGGTTATCGCCGCGCGAGGCCAAGGTCCTGCGGATGCGATTCGGGCTCGATACGACCTCTGATCGGACGCTTGAAGAGGTCAGCAAGCAGTTCGACGTGACCCGCGAGCGGATTCGTCAGATTGAGATCAAGGCGATGCGCAAACTGATGCATCCCAGTCGCGCTGACAAGTTGAGGCCCTTTCTTGAGCAGTGAGCAAAGGCGAGGAGAACGCGCCCCCTTTCCACGCCCTGCTCCAGACCCACAGCGATCACGCATTGGCCCCTGCCCTGACAGGACGCGTTTGCGGTGCGGAAAACTTACAGCGGTTTGATGTTCGCCGCCTGTTTCCCCTTGGGACCTTGCTTGACTTCAAAACTGACCTTCTGGCCCTCCTGAAGTGATTTGAAGCCGTTTCCCTGAACCTCGGAGAAGTGCGCGAACAGGTCATCGCCGCCGTCGTCCGGCGTGATGAACCCAAAACCCTTCGCATCGTTAAACCACTTGACGGTACCTGTTGCCATGTTCTGAATGTTCCAAGGAAGACTAGTTGTCGATGACGACACCGGCCTGCGCCAAATGTGCGGCTTCAATCTTGTAGCACGGGTGAGCCTTCGCTGACAATCCAGCTTTTTTCGAATTGCTCCGACGAACTGCAACATGACGTTGTGCGCGAAGGCTTGCGTCAACTCGCCGGTCAGCGTGGTTTCGAATTCCCTGGCCACCTAAAACGATCACGGACGACAAGGCGCGTTATCGCACCTTATCGCGGCGCCTTGGTCCGGTCGGCAAGGGCCCGAGCGGCTGACGGAGGTTTCGCACCCACCTAGGCGAGTGGCCGCAGTGGCTTCGACACCGGACCATTGCGATAAGGCGCCATTCACACCCGCCTTGGGACGTGGCATTAGCCGTACGAACCAAATAGAAACTCCGTACGCGACGACCATATGCGCGATGGTGGACGGGGGGGTGAGCACGTAACCGGGTTCGGCGCGGGGCATCGGCTACCTCGTACTGCAAGCAGAGGACACGTTCGATATCTACACGATGTTCGCCAGCATCGTCGTGCTGACGGCGCTGCTCGATGTGACCGCGAGAAGTGGCTGACGACGTCCGGCGACACACAGACGCCGTCATTTCCCGGCGAGGGTGTCTCCCCCTCCCCTCGTCGCGGGAACAGGGAGCACAGTGGCATCACGGCGTGATGACGATCTTCCCCGTCACCTTGCGCGCTTCCATATCCTTCAACGCCTGCGGTGCCTGTTCCAGTGGATAACGCATCGAGATATGCGGGCGGATCTTGCCTTCCTCCATCCAGCCCAACATCTGCGCCATACTGCCCTGGTTGGTCTTCGGCTCGCGGCGCGCGAACTCGCCATAGAACACGCCCACCAGGGACGCCCCCTTGAGCAACGCCAGATTCAGCGGCATCTTCGGAATCTCGCCATTGGCAAAACCTACCACAAGGTAGCGGCCGCGCCAGGCGATGGACCGGAATGCCGGTTCGGCATAGACGCCGCCCACCGGGTCGTAGATCACGTCCGGACCCTTGCCGTTGGTCAGGGCCTTGATACGCTCGCGCAGGTCTTCGGTGGTGTAGTTAATCACGGCGTCCGCACCGTGTTCCTTGCACACCGCGAGCTTTTCATCGGTGGATGCCGCGGCAATCACGCGCGCGCCGATCGCCTTGCCGATTTCTATAGCTGCCAACCCCACACCGCCGGCCGCGCCAAGCACCAGCATGGTTTCGCCGGCCGTGAGCTCGCCGCGGTCCACCACCGCATGGTGGGAGGTACCGTAGGTCAGTGTGAAGGCGGCAGCCACGTCGAAGTCGATGCCGGGTGGCATCGGCACCACGCCCTTGGCAGGCGCCTTGGCTTGCGTCGCGAATGCGCCATTGCTCAGGTAGGCGATGACCTTGTCGCCCGCTTTCACATGTGTGACACCGGCGCCCACGGCGTTGACCACGCCGGCCAGCTCGGAGCCCGGCGAGAACGGCAGTTCTGGCTTGACCTGGTACTTGTTCTGGATTACGAGCACGTCGGGGAAATTCACGCCGGCGGCCTTAACGTCGATGACGACTTCACCTTCGCCCGGCACCAGGTCGGGCAATGTCTCCAGCGAGAGGGAATCGGGGGGGCCCCAGGCTTTGCACAATACGGCTTTCATCTTGTCTCCCATACGTGAAGTAGTCTTGCCGTTGCATGCGCGGCAGAACTGTGACATAAGTTTAGAAGTGACGCGGCGGCGACGACTAAGAGAGCACCCCCCGTACGTCTTTATTGCTACTTAGAGCCTCGCGACGCAAGGAGTGGGGACTCCCTATCCGCCAGAGTCAAAATGTAGGAGCCTATGCCCTACGGCGACGCCGTTTATGGCAGAGCCTGTCGATCATATGGATAGCGCCCCGCGAGACTGGATCCTCTAAGACGCGGTGGCAAGCGCCTGATTGATCTTGCAAACCAAGATGAAAGGGTCGACATCTCTCAATTCTGTCAGTCCTTTTTTTGATCGTTATGGTTCAAAATGTCCCGTTCGGATCAGGCGGCCACATATTTGAGCCAGCGCCCGCCATCCACGATGAGGTTCTCACCGGTGACGTATCCGCCCAGATCGGAAGCGAGGAAGACTGCGGCGTTGGCGATGTCCTGCTTGCGGCCGAAGCGGCCCAACGCAGTCTTCCTGGCTTCGAGGTCGCCATTGCCTGCGTCGATATACATCCGCTGCACACCCTCCGTATCGCCGATGGGGCCGGGAGAGATTGTGTTGACGCGGATGTTGTCGCCACCCCATTCCACCGCGAGCGTGCGGGACAGCGAGAGGATGCCGCCCTTTGCTGCGGAGGCATGGGCTGAACCCGGCCAACCCGTGACGCCCAGCATCGTGATGATGCTGATGATGGAGCCGCCGTGCGGTGACGCCTTCAGATACGCGTAGGCGGCATGACAGCCGTGAAAAGTCCCGTTCAGATCGATATCGATCACCGTGCGCCATCCGTTGGGCGAGAGTTCCGCCGTCGGGCAGACAAAATTGCCCGCCGCATTGTTCACCAGGATATCCAGCGTCCCGAACCTCTCCACGGTGGTCTCGACGGCTGCCTTGACCTCTTCGTAGCTGCGCACGTCCACCTTGAACGCTGCGGCTTTTCCGCCTTCATCAACGATAGCCTTCGCGGCGGCCTCGACGCGCTCCTGGTTGCGGCCGACCAGCATTACGTTCGCACCCAGCCGCGCATACGTCGTGGCGATTTCCAGTCCGATGCCGGTACCGCCGCCGGTGATAAGGGCAGTGCGGCCCTTCAGAGTGTCATTCGAATACATCAGAGTTTCTCCGTAGGTTGCGCCTCAACTGAACCAAACGGGCGAGAGAGGGTCAAGCTCGCCCGCGCTTTTAATCATTGCCCTCTAAGCCATTCCACGATTACATCGTCGTTCAGTTCAGCGAAGTCTGGCGCCGTGACACTACCCACGCAAACGACGGCGTGGTCGCCAAGCTTCTATCACTGCCACCGTTCGCGTGCAGGTTCGGCGCCCAGGTCGTTGTTAGCCAGCCTCGCCACTTCGCTGGCGAGCTAGAGCGCCACCGCTTACCCCACGCCATGACCGGAACCGGTGATCAACGCCACCTCACCGTCGAGCGATTCCGTCGTCATGTGGCCAGTCCTACGGTCATTCCACCGCATACGTAAATCACCTGACCGGTCGTGAAGCCGGCGCGCGCATCAAGCAGTCCGCTGACCATATGCGCTACCTCTGCCGGCTCACCCATGCGGCGCACGGGAATCGCGTCGACGATGCGCGTCGTCGCGGGCGCGCCCGGGGGATTGACGCGCTGAAACAACTCGGTAGCGATCGGCCCTGGCCCAATAGCGTTCACCGTGACGCCGTCTGCAGCAAGTTCGAGCGCCAGCGTCCTCGTCAGTCCGTGCAAGCCGGCCTTCGTGGCCGAATAGGCAATGCGTTCGCTCTTCCCCAGCGCAGCGCGGCTCGATATGTTGACGATGCGGCCAAATTTCGCCTCGCGCATGGCAGGCAGCACCGCCTGCACGCAGGTGATAACCGCGGTTAGATTTACTGCCACCACCGCCTGAAGGTCAGAGGCGGTGACCACATCAATGGCGGCAGGGCGAACGATTCCCGCGTTGTTCACCAGACGCGTAATGTGCCGGCCGGAAGTCGCCTTGAGAAGCGCCTCGCGAAGTGAATCCGGATTTGCGAGATCCGCCTCCACATAGGCCTCGCCTGGCAGCACTTGGGTGGGGCGCGCGATGTCCAGGTTGATGACATCATAGTCATCCTCAAGGAGCCGCTCGATGGTAGCTCGCCCGATGCCGTTCGAGCCGCCAGTGACCAGCACCGAACCCTCTTGGTGTCGATTTGCCATAGTCAGATGAACTTTCCGGTGATCCCACCGTCGACCATCAACTCGGTACCGGTGATGTAGGCAGCGGCGTCCGATACGAGGAAGGCGCACGCATGAGCCACGTCCCATGCGGTGCCCATGCGACCCACTGGTACCTGTCGGGCGCGCTCCTGCCTGGCTCGATCGAAATCCTCCGCGTCGTACATCTTTGCCACTGTGCTGGCAATCCGCGGGGTGTCGATCAATCCGGGAGCTACCGTGTTGGCACGGATACCGTCGGCCGCGTATTCGTGGGCTACCAGTCGGATGTATTGCTCCGTGGCCGCCTTCGTCACGCCATACGCCAGGTGCGGATACCCGAGATAACGATGCCCTGCGATGGATGAGATGGCGACGATGGCCCCGCGACGCCGTTCTTTCATGTCTGGCAGCACCGCTTGCGCGCACAGCAGCAGGCCGCCAACGTTGATTCCATTGATACGCGCCATGTCGGCCGCGCTTGTTTCCATCGCGCCACCTACCTTGCCGATGCCAACGTTGTAGTGCAGCACATCCACAGCGCCAAATGCATCGCGCGCCTCGCCAAAGAGTCGCACGACATCCTGCTCAAGCGCCACGTCTCCGAAAAGGGCAATCGCACGGCCGCCCTCCGCTTCGATCAGCCGCAATGTCTCGCGGGCAGAGGCTTCGTCGAGGTCAACAACCGATACGCTCGCGCCCAGGCGGGCATACAACACCGACGCGGCGCGTCCGATGCTCCAACCGGGTCCGGCCGAACCGCCACCTGCAACGAACACATGCCGACCATCGAGGCGCAGCGGCATCGCAAGATCTGTTTCCATGACTTTCCCCCTCACTTAACGAGGCTGCATGCGGATCGCCCCATCCAACCGGATGGTTTCACCGTTCAGCATTTCGTTCTCGAGCAACTGGACCACCAGCTTTGCAAACTCCTCGGGCTGCCCCAGCCTCGCAGGAAACGGCACGGAGGCAGCGAGACCCGCCTTCACCTTCTCCGGCACCCTTGCGAGCAGCGGCGTGTCGAAGAGCCCCGGCGCAATCGTATTGACGCGAATGCCGCGCTGCGCAAGATCGCGCGCCGCCACAAGCGTCATGCCCACGATGGCGGCCTTACCGGCGCTGTACGGGATCTGGCCAATCTGGCCTTCGAAGGCCGCAACGGAGGCTGTCAGCACGCAAGCACCGCGTTCGCCGCTCTCCTTGTGCGGTGCGGTCTTGGCAATCTCAGCAGCAGCCAGGCGCAAGACATTGAACGTACCAATGACGTTAAGCTGGATCACTTCGGCAAAGCTGGACAGGGAGCCTGGCGAGCCATCCTTCTCAACCAGACGGACCGGTGCGCCACGTCCGGCACAATGCACCAGCCAGCGAAACGGCGCGGCTTCGCTCGCTTGCGCTAGAGCGCGGCGCACGTCGTCTTCTTCCAGGACATTCCCTGGGACAAAGGAGGCCGTTGGCCCGAGGTGCTCGCACACCTCGGCGCCGCGCGATGACGGCAGGTCCAGGATAACGACATTCGCGCCGCCCTTGACCAATGCGGAGGCCGTAGCCAGGCCCAGGCCCGATGCACCGCCTGTGATGAGCGCAGAAGTATTCAGGAACGGTTGATTCATCGTGCGGTCTCCGCAGTAAAGGTTGGGGCGTTACGACCTTCGTCGGTGCGCCGGAAGGCCACTCGGACCGGCATGCCGATCCGCATGTCGTTATCATCGATCTCGACTAGGTTGGTCAGCATCGTGGGGCCTTCCTCCAGTTGAACGTACGCCACCGTATAGGGCTGAGCGGCGCGCCTCAAGGTGGAGAACGCGTAGACGGTACCGCGCCCGCTGAGCGGCTTCCACTCTGTATGATCGCTGCCGCAGAACGGGCAGATCTCACGTGGGTACCAATGCACCTTGCCGCAATCACCACAGGATTTTCCCAGCAAGACGCCCTCCTCGGCTGCGCGCCAGAATGGCAGGCTCTCAGGGTTAGCGGTAACGTACGGATCTTCTTGAAACGATTTCAGTGTCATCATGTCACTCCCTTTCGAGGATCAACGCGGAGTACGCATGCCCACCGCCGAGCACGAGGCCAGGCCCACTTGCCATCGCGATGGAGCAGTCCGGTACCTGGACCTTCGGATGGGCTTCACCTCGCAATTGCCTGACGGCCTCAATGACTTTGGTGACGCCGCCGCGATTCTGCGGATGGTTATTGCACAGACCGCCGCCATCGGTGTTCCAAGGCAGTGCACCCTTGCCGGAAATCAGATTGCCGTCGGCCACGAACGCACCGCCCTGCCCTTTCTTGCAGAAGCCGAGGTCTTCCAGTTGCATGATCACCATGATGGTGAAATTGTCGTAAATCGACGCATACTGGATGTCCTTCGGCTGGACGCCTGCCTGCGCAAAGGCTTCCTTGCCGGCCTTCGTGGCGCCAGTGACGGTCAGGTCTACCATGCCCCCCTGATTGGTGTTCACCGTTTCCCCGGTGCCGAGTACCTTGACCAGGGGCCGCTTCAGCGAACGCGCCACCGCCGCGCTCGTGACTACGAGTGCCCCGCCGCCGTCGGTGACCACGCAGCAATCCATCTTATGTAGCGGATCGGCTATGATGCCTGACGCCAATACGTCTTCTACCGTCACAAGCTTCGGCAGGAAGGCCTGGGGGTTGTGCTGCGCATGGGTCGATGCGGCCACCTTGACCCACGCCATCTGCTCCGCCGTAGTGCCGAACTCGTGCATATGGCGCTGCGCTGCCATCCCATAAATCGTAGCGATCGTCCATTGGCTCCCGCTGTCCCAGACAGCTTCAGGCCGGTCCGGGCTCAATGGGCGTGGCTTGATGCCTACCGACTGGCCGGTGCTGCGAGGGCGCCCCGCCATGGTGATCAGTGCTACCGAACATTTTCCCGCCGCGATGGCGGCGGCGGCGTGCGACACCAGCGAGATGTAAGAGCATCCGCCAAGCTCCGTGCTGTCGAGCCAGCGCAACCGTAGGTTCAGGTAGTCGGCCATCAGCAATGGAGTGCCGCCCGGCACATCGCCCGCGCAGAAATAGCCGTCGACATCGGCAAGCGTGAGCCCCGCGTCGGCGAGGGCACCCTTGGCGCATTCGGCGTGGAGCTGGGCGACGGACTTGTCCGGCGCGTGCCGAGTCGGATGCTCGTAGGCGCCACAGATATAGGCTTGGGTTTCGTTCATGGCAAGACTCTTCAATGGACAGAACGCTGGCCTGCGTTCCAGTGGAGCGACCGCAACGCCTTCTTGTCGATCTTGCCGAGAGCTGTAAGCGGCAACGCGT
This sequence comes from Cupriavidus sp. IK-TO18, assembly GCF_015549295.1. Lineage (NCBI taxonomy): Bacteria > Pseudomonadati > Pseudomonadota > Betaproteobacteria > Burkholderiales > Burkholderiaceae > Cupriavidus > Cupriavidus sp. IK-TO18. The sequence continues at coordinate 74,006 of NZ_JADGMP010000031.1, read as the reverse complement.
CAATGAATTGCACGCGCTTGGGGGTAGCCACGGCACCCTTGGCCTCGCGCACCGTTGCGGCAATCTCTTCTTCCGACAACTGGCAGCCATCCTTCAGTTGCACATAGGCCATGACCAGCTCGCCCCACTTTTCATCGGGAACGCCTATCACGGCTGCCGAAGCCACCGATGGATGCGCGCAGATCGCGTCCTCGATTTCCTTCGGATACACGTTGAACCCGCCTGAAATGATCATGTCCTTCTTGCGGTCGACGATGTAGTAGAGACCGTCAACGTCCTTGTAGGCAATATCGCCAGTGTGAAGCCAGCCGCCCTTCAATGCCGATGCCGTTTCCGTCGGATTGTTGAGATACCCAGACATCAGCAGCGGTCCGCGCACGCACACCTCGCCACGCTCGCCAGCCGGCACCTCGACGCCCTCTGCATCAAGCAGGCAAACGCGCATCAGAGGCGACGGGCGCCCCGCAGACGCAAGTTGAGCGTCGCTCAGACCCGAATGATCCTGTTTGCCCATGATCAGAATCGAGTTGGGCGACTCCGTCTGCCCGTAGCTTTGGATCAGGATCGGGCCCAGAAGATTCAGCGCCTGCCGGATGCGCGAAGGCGAGGTGGGCGCTGCACTGTAGATCAGCGAATGGAACTTGGACCAATCGACCTCATACACGCGCTCGCTATCCAGCAGCGCGTACAGCATGGTCGGCACCAACCAGGTCACGTTGCAGCCGTACCTGTTGATCGTGTCAATCACGCCGCCGGCGGAGAAGCTACGCATGAGCGTTACGCAGCCACCGCGCATCAGCGTGGGAACCACCAGCGATCCGGCCCCGTGCGAGATTGGCGCCACGCACAGGTATTTGATCTCCTCCGGCCATTCCTTGACAGCCAGATCGATTACCACATTGGTCGCGAGCGCGCGGTTGGACAGCATCACCCCCTTGGGGCGGCCAGTCGTTCCCCCGGTATAGGCCAGGCGAACGATGACCTCTGAATCGCCATAGGCGATGAGCGGCGCCGGCTGATAGCCCTTGATGGCATCTCCCAGGTCATCGAAGCCTGGAATCTCACCCAGCGACAGCCAAGTCCGCACCTTGCCGCAGCGTTCGCGCAGCGCCATGCCGCGCGCCTTGTGATAGGCATCCACTATCAGCACGCTGGCTCCGCAATCATCGAGCACATACTCGTGGTCGGCCTCGCTGCCCATGGCGTGAAGCGTGACTGAGCGCAAGCCGCGCATATATACGGCGGCGATGATCGCGAAGACTTCGAACCGATTGACGGCGAGCTGCGCGACCGTGTCGCCAGGTTGCAGCCCGATGCTATCGAAGTACTGTGCGATCTGGCTGATCTTCTCGCCCAGTGCCCGGTAGCTGACGGTGGCCTCGTCGTTCCGGAAGGCAATGCGATCCGGGAAGCGTTCGATCGCGGTGATGATGAGGTCCGCTACGGTGGACCCCTGTTGGGCTTCGTGAGACATGTACGTTCCTATTCAATGGTGACGTTGCCGGCCTTGATCATCCGTTCCCACTGCGGGCTGTCGGCCTTCATCTGCTGGGCGAAGGCATCCGCCGGAAGCGGGGCCGGCGTCAGGCCAAGTTCCTCGATCCGCTTGATGACCGCGGGTTGCTTCAGTGCCTCCTGCAGGGCATCCGAGATGGTTTGCTTGAGCGGCTCGGGCAGCCCCGCCGGACCCAATATGGCGTACCAGCCGATGGGTTCGAACCCGGAGAACCCCTTTTCCTTCAGAGTGGGCACTTGCGGCAGCAGGGGGTTGCGCTTCTGGCCGGTACCGGCGAGGATCTTCAGCTTGTCGCTCTGCAGGTGCGCGCGCAGGGAGGAGATATCGACAATTGCGGCATCCACCTGCTTGCCCAGCAGTGCCGTGATCAGCGGGGCCGACCCGGCATAGGGCACGTGGACCATATCAAGCTGGTTGCTCACATTGAACAGCGAGCCTTGCAGATGCGCGGAACCGCCATTTCCATTTGACCCGTAGCTGATATGCCCCTTTTGGGATTTCGCGTAGGCGACGAACTCGTCCACGTTTTGCACCGGCGTGGAGGCGGGAACGACGAGGTAGCTGGTCGATGTCGCAATCCGCGCAAGCGGCGTGAAATCCTTGAACACCGCGTAAGGCACATGCTTGTACAAGCTCGGTTCCTGGATGATCGCAGTCGTCGACACCAGAAGCGTGTAGCCGTCCGGTTTCGCACGCGCCACCATCGCATTGCCGATCTGGCCACTCGCGCCGGGCTTGTTTTCCATGACGACGCTGGTCTTCCAGCGCTTGCTCAGTTCATTGCCAAGCATGCGGGCCACGATGTCGGTGCCGCCGCCGGCAGCGAACGGGACGATGATCGTCACCGGGCGGTTTGGATAATTACCCGCCGCGGTGCCCTGCGCCGTAGCGAAGGTGGGACCCAGCGCCAGCGTCGTCGCCAGCATCAAGGCGCCTAGTGTTTGCCTGCGCCGTAGGCGCGACATTCCCATGGTCATGCTCGTCTCCAATCTGGTTATGTGCCGGCGGGCTCTGCTGGTCGGGTGACCACTGCGGGCTCGGCTGCCATGAAGTTTTCCGCTTATTTGCCTCGCTGAGAAGGCTAAAATGTCCGCCAGCCGGACAAACGAAAAGGTGAAGGAAAGTGACGAAAGCGCCCAACGATGAGGGCAACCGATCGCTCCAACGGGGATTAGACCTGCTCGACTGCGTGAGGCAACATGCTCACCAGGGCATCCGCGTCATGGAGATCATGCGGATTTGCGCGCTCGAACGGGCAACCGTATATAGGCTGTTAAGCACGCTGATCAACGCTGGCTACGTGACAAGGCGAGACAGATACTGGTACGTGCCGGGGCCGCGCTTGCAAGAAGCATCCAGCGGGGCGACGCCAGTGGACGATCTCGCGATGCGGCTGCAACCGGTGCTGCGGCACATCAGCGATATTACCGAAGACTCGGCATTTGCTGTGGTGCGCGAAGGCCCGCAATCTCTCTGCATCGCTCGGCAGATCGGCACGTTTCCCGTTCAGGTGCTGATCGTGCAGGTTGGCCGCCGTCAGCCTCTGGGCGTGGGCGCCGCCGGATTAGCGCTCCTCGCTGCGCTGCCCAAACACGAGGCCGCAGCAATCGTTGATGCGAACGCTTCTACGCTGGGCAGTTATGGCGGGATGACACCTGATCGCATGCACCTCTTGTTGAAAGCCACGCGAGAGCGCGGATGGTCCGTTATCGGTAACCACGTAGCGACGGACACGCTCGGCGTCGGGTTCGCAATTCCGGCGGTGGGCGGGGTGCCTCTGGCAGCCGTCAGCGTGGCTGCGCCGCTGGCGCGCATGCAGCGTCAGCGGCAGACCCACATCATCAAGGTTATTCAGAGCGCCATTGCCAAGTTTTTACCGGCAGGACTATAGGTGACTATAGGGAGCACACGCCCACTTCGCTTCAGTTACTCTCGGGAAAGGCTGGTTCTTCGGCAGGCTCGAGCGCCGATTTTCTGCCTTGATACTAGGTTGCCAGGTATGCCTCATGAACGGTCTGCGGCATCGCCAAACCTACTCTGCATCACTGGAGAGGCAGAGCAGCGTGGACGCCGGCAAAGACCTGCCGCCCCTATCCGGTCGGCTCTTCCCGACCCGAAAGGCCTTGTTGCCTGAGAGCGTGGCGGCGATGATTGATCGAGCCGGTTCCTAGACGTTGCGGGCCAGTCTAACCTTGCAACCGGGATAGTTTTGGCAACCCCAGAATGGCCCGGCGGGCCCTTTCCTCTCCACCATCTTGATTCCGCAGGCAGCGCATGTCGGCGTCAGGTAGTCGCCCCGAAACGCCTGCTTTAGTAACGTCGATTGCTTATACTGATCGAGTGCGCGAATTCGTTCGACGATTCCGGCACCATCAAGTAATTGAATGCCGGCCCGCTCTGCAGACTCCTGCACCGGCCGCCCGACATAGCCAGACAACGACCAAAAAACGCCTCGACGCACCTTGTGTTCGTGCATGACGCCGGCAAGTGCGCGGACCTGTTCCACCTTCACCGGCTTACTCCATGCTTTGCATTGGACCACCGCCACGGGAACATCCAGGCCAGCCTTGTACAAAGTAGCATCGATGCCGCCATCGGGCCCATGGGGGACGGTCTTGACCGTGAACCCCATCGCCTCGTAATACCCAACACAAAGCAGCTCAAATCGCTTCCACTCTAACTGCTTGAGGGCATCCAACGTCCAGCTATTAATTTCTGGCTTCTCCGGTACGGGTACTGTCCGCGCTGGCGGGCCAACGGCCTCCTTTGACTTGGCGGATTCACTGGAGGACCGGGGTGACTTGGGCGGCGAGGACGGTCGGCTCGTGCGGAAGCGCCGAGCCTTGATCGGGACTTCTTGCTTGCTGGTCCCTGCTCTACCTCGCGCACGGATGTATGACAGCACGCCCAGGAAGCCGAACATGGCGGCGGGAACCCAGGCTAACGACTGGCTTAACACGGAAATGCCCGTCAACAATGGACTCGACGCGAATATCGCTGGCACGACCGCGCGAAACACAATGTAGGCACCCACGGCCAGCGCGGCGGATACCCACCACGGCGCATCCATCAACACCTCGCTAAGCGAGGGCTCCTTTCTCCTGCGACCCATTTCTCTACCTGTTGTTGTTCTTCATCTCATGCAGCGGCATCCCGCCATCGGCAAATCTACACGATCTGATATACACGGCGGGTTGCAACAAGCCAACACCCCACCGACTACGGGTGGCAGAGCCGCTGACTGATGACTTTACCGATTCCACCATAGTTTCGCTTGACGGCATCCCTTAAACTGGATCCTTCGCGACACAGACGAAAACCATGAAAAAAGCCGGTCGGGTCAAGACGTGGCATGCAGACAAGGGCTTTGGCTTTATCGATGTCCACGCGGATACGAAAGATGTGTTCTTTCACATCACCGCGCTACAGACACGGGCCGTGACGCCAACGCCTGGCGACCGCGTGAGCTTCGAGCTCGGTAAAGGCCGGGACGGCCGGATGCAAGCCCTGAACGTCGCCATCGTCGGGGCGCCGAAGGCGCGGTCCGACGCAAGGCCCTGGCCGCTATTCGCGGGTCTCGCGGCCTTGGGGCTCATCGCCGGCGGCGCCCTGGCGGGTTATTTCCCGCGCCAGGCCGGCTTGGTCAGCCTCTTGGCCAGCCTCATCACGTTCTTCGCTTATGCCGACGACAAGACGCGGGCCAGCCGGAATACGTGGCGCACGCCGGAGACCACCCTACACCTACTCGCGCTCTGCGGCGGTTGGCCGGGGGCGCTTGCCGCCCAGCAGTTGCTGCGACACAAGAACCGGAAGCCGACGTTTCAGGTGACGTTCTGGGGCACCGTCAGCGTGAACATTGGCGCCATGGTGCTTTGGCAATCCGTCATGGCGGCGTGAGGAAGGGACAGCCGAAGTCCGCGGCAGCGAATGTCCAGGCAAAGTTGAAATGTCCGGTCGGCGGCAAAGTTAAAATGTCCGGTGAGTCTTCAGCTTGCTTGGTCAGTTTTTGGGGTCTGCTGTAGGGCGGTGGTGCTGGCCTGACACGCATGAGTCCAGCTCAGGGTGAGCTCTATCATGCCAGCGGATTCAGTAGTAGTGAGTCAGTTCTCCGTTCCGTTAAGCGGCCACGATTGCTTCTGCAAACGCTCTAGCCCTTCCAACATATCGGTCTGATCCAGCGAGCGCTGGGACTTTTTGCCAGGTGGCCGTCCACGCTTGCGGGGAGGTCCTTCAATGGTATGCAAAGAGTGAGATCGTGTGTTGTCGCGCTTTTCCTGAACATATTGGGCCAACTGCAGCACATGTCCGAGGCGCTTGTTATCGACGATCGCGCCCTGGTTCACCTCCGACACCTTGTCATAGGTGGTGAAGGTTAGCGAAATGCCGTTCGCCCGCGGTTCTATCCGCCCATCCGGGAAGTGATAGACCTCAATGTAGCGACCAGCAAGCTTGCGATGTTCCGGCGTGTCCGCCAACAGATAGAGCATTCTGTCGAACTGGATCGTCAGGCTCTTGGACACCCGACGGGGTGCGCGGCACGCAAAGATCAGATCCAGGTTCTCATCCGATCGCAGCGGCCGATGAGCGTTGTGGCTGTTGCGCGGCACTTTGGCAAAGCGCGCGTTGTAATCGGCGATGAATTCATGCGCAAACGCGTTGGCAGCCTCCATGGTGCTGATGCCTCGCAGACGTAGCTCCTTTACCAGCCGGTCTTGCAGCGTCAGGTGCGCCCGCTCAACGCGGCCTTTGGCCTGGCTGCTGTTGGCGCAGATGCTTTCAATGTTGAGTTCAAATAAGGCCCGGCCAAACTGGGTGTGGCCGTCGCCACTGGTGGCGTTGGGATGGTTGACGCGGAAGACGCTGGCCTTGTCGCTGTAGAACGCCACCGGCTTGCCGTGGCGCTCCAGATAGGTCCGCGTCGCGGCGAAATAGCTGAACGTAGACTCCGTGTGGGTAAAGCGCAGCTCCATGATCCGGCTGGTCGCGTCATCCACGTAGACCAGCAGCGTGCACGCCGGCGCACGCTCCTCGAACCAGCGGTGATCGCAACCGTCGATCTGAATCAGTTCGCCATAGCAGGCGCGCCGGTTACGAGGCTGGTTGACCTTCGGCGGCCGTTGTTTGCGCGGCACCCACAGGCCGGCTGCTGTCATCAGTCGGCGGATCGATTCTTTGGACAGCGTCAGCCCATGGCGCTCGCGCAGCTTCTCGGCCGCCAGCGTTGGGCCAAAGTCGCTGTAGTGTTCCCGAATCAGGCCGAGCGCTACGGCTTCGCGGTCCGCCGGCATGCGGTTGTTGCTGGGTCGACCGCGTCGGCGAGAAATAAGTCCGGATGGCCCTTCCTGCCTGTAGCGCTCCAGCAGACGCCGGAATTGCCTATCCGTGATCTCCAACCGTTCGGCAGCTACCCCGGGCCGCAATTGGCCGTCCACGACTGCCTGGACGGTCTTGAGCCTGTCTAACTCACGCATGCTTACTGTAATGACCTCGGTTCCAGCCATCGCCGGGCGTCCTTTTATGCATTCAACCGGGCAGGCTGAATACCACGGACAGGCGCCTCAGGCGGACATTTCAACTTTGCTAGAACCGGACATTACAACTTTGCCGCTACAGCGAAGTGAGCTAGATCGGGCGTTATGTTGAAATGTGCTCGACCACCTTTTCGACGAAAAAAGCCGTCGCCTGCTCACATGAGCTTGTTCCGGGCTCGCTGCTAGGAAGGCACCAGCTGAAAAGGAGCGCTGCCGTGCGCTCGCACGACGGGCATTCACGGCATGAACATCCAGTCGTAAAGAGGACCGTCTTGCCTGTACGGAACTGGCCGAATCACTCGGCCGGAAGCTTCTTGTAGAGGTATGCGCGCGAGATTCCGAGTTCCTCGGCGACCTTCGACTTGTTGCCGCGATGGCGAGTCATCGCGTCGTGAATCATTGATTTCTCCAGTACCTCCACAGCCTCTTGTATCTTGCGCGGACCCCCAGCAGACACGGATGACACAATCTCCTGCGGCGTCCCCGCGCCGCCATGCCGGATTCCAGGCCCTGCAGGCGCCGCGTCGCCTTGCCGATCCTCAGTGGGTCTGTAACCCGCGTATGCCGCTGGCATTTCCGCCATCAGGCGGAAGCTGTCAATCGTAATCTCCGGGCCATCGCAGAAGATCGCAGCCTTTTCAACCTCATGAGCCAGCTGCCGTACGTTTCCCGGCCAGGAATGCTCCCGCAGGAAATCGTAGACTCCCGGACCCACGCTCTTTACGGCAGTGCGGTGCCGCTTGGCAAATGCGATCAAGAAGCGCTCAACGAGCAAAGGGATATCCTCCAGCCGCTCTCGCAGGCTTGGCATGCGAATCGTCACGCCGCTGATGCGGTAATACAAATCCAGCCGGAACTGGCCGTTGGCAATCATCTCCTGAAAATTGCGGTTGCTTGCACAGATCAGCCGGAAATCGGAATGACAGATACGTTGCCCTCCGACTCGCTCAAACATGCCGTCCTGAAGAACGCGCAGCAACTTGACCTGGATCTCGGACGGCATGTCGCCCATTTCATCGAAAAACAGGCTACTGTCGCGAGCCAGCTCAAATTTCCCCCGGCGACCGCCCTTTTCTGCGCCAGTAAAGGATCCCGATTCATAGCCAAACAACTCCGCTTCAACCAGGCTTCCCGGAATCGCCGCCGCGTTCACGACCACCATCCGGTTCTCCCGCCGCGGACTGAGCGCATGAATAGCCTGAGCGGCCAATTCTTTACCGGTCCCGCTCTCGCCGACGATCAACACCGGGACCTCGAGTGGCGCAACTTTCAGCAGGTCGGATTTCAGCTGACGCATGGCGTCGCTGGTTCCTACCATCTGCTCGAATTCACGCCTACCGTCATCCTCAGCAGAGAGTTCTTTCCGATAGAACTCCACCTCCGTGCGCAGCCGCGCTACCTCGCGCGAGAGATCATGCACGGTTTCCGGCTCTTTGAACATGATCTGGCTTATGGCGCCGACTGTGACATTCCCCTTCCTGATGGGGATGCGGGACACGACGCGCGTGGTGCCGTTGAACTCCCAGAGCTTACCCACCTCCGCCTTTCCACTACGGGCGACCTCGTGCAGCCGAGAGTTCGGAATCACCTCGGCGGCGTAACGGCCGACGGCTCCCCCGATGCCCACCCCCAAGGTTTGCTCGTGGGCCTCAGGCAGGAATCGGATGATCCCGTCCCGGTCGACGACAATCATCGCTGTGTAAGGGTTCTCCAGCAACTGGTTGAAGATGGCGTCGGCAAAATCAACACTTGCGACAAACTCAAGAAGTGGGGACCGGGCATCCGAGCGTTGGAGCAGGAAGAGAACCGTCTCGCCTAATACGCGATAGGTGGCAACGGCGGAAACCTCCGCCTCTATGGCAAACATGCCGGCTCCCTGCCCTCGCACTTCTCCCAAATCCGCCAGCAGCCTCGCCTGCATTTCGGGATGGGCTGCAGCGCCGGAAGCAAAAACAACGGCATCGCTCCCGTCCACCAGAAGAACGCCGAAGCCATGTGTATCGTTTGAATTCATGTTAGATCGCCAGCGCCTGCTTCTCTGTCAACGTCAAATACATTCTCAAATCACCAAACTTGATCCGCGAGGATGGCGGCCAACTCCAAGTAACGGTGAACGGCTGTTCTGTAGACAGCAAGGTGCGTGCCATTACTTTTTAGTGCTCCCGGAAGGCCAAATCAGCACAAACTCCCCATATCGAACTAGAATTGTATGCACCGCAGACAATATCACTTGACTGCAACGTAGACAACTTCATGCCGATGTACTTGCCAGTCCCTGCGAAAAAATGGGGATCGGGTCCGGCTGCTGGTGCTGAAGTTCGTTTTCGCTCGTCCCTTCACGCAGCGTAGGTGACTGCAACGCAACGCCAAGTTTTGGACTTGTTGCAAATGCATCGTCCGCGGCGCAAGCAGTATTGGATGTGGCCAGTACACCATGTGCCTGCGCGAACGGGTTTTGGCTGCCTCCCAAGCGCCTGAAACGCTTGGAACGAATCTTGCGGCAAGGCACTTGACAACCCCTCGTGCAAACAGCCGCAAAATGGATAGAGACTCATCGATGAACATTGACCTTGATACGCCGCCGGGCATGCTGCTTTTGATGCATGACGTTCCCGCTGAAATCGACGAGGAGTTCAACCGCTGGTACCCGGACGAACACTTTGCCGAGCGTCTCGCGTTGCCTGGGTTCCAGTCGGTGCGACGCTATCGTGCAGTCGGGGGTCAACCGACCTACATGGTGATCTACCGCTGTGATTCCATCATGGGTTTTTTGTCGCCTGCGTACCGCCACGTGCTCGAGAATCCGACGCCTCGGACCAAGAATATCCTTATGCGATTCCAGAACGTGGTACGCGCCACCTGCCGCGAGACCTGGCGCAGCAGCAACGCAATCGGCGGTTGCATGATCGTGGTTCAGTGCAAGGCTATAGAGGGCAAGGAGGAAATTGCGCGCAACTTTATAAAGGGTAAGCTTGCCGAGAGCCTCGTCCGCTCCGGAGGCATGGTTACCATGTCCCTATGTGAGTCTGATGCCGAGATCACGTCATCGTCCAATTCCGACATTGTACGAAGAGGAATGCCGAATCACTATGCCGATTGGGTCATCCTCGTGGAGGGCTATGATCCGGTCCGCCTGTCTTTGGCATTGCATCAGGAAGTGCTTCGGTGCGACAGCCAGCGGGACGGCCTGCTTCTGGGCTCTCTCACCCGCTACGAGTTGATGTGCCTCTATGAGGCCGATGCGGAGTTGAAGCAACGGGCTCAGGGCCAGTAGCCCACCAACGCATCATTGCCATTTGGCGTGAGCCGGCGTCAGGCCGGCAACCCGATATCGCCCCTCATTCCTGAACCTGATAAGGCGCCAATGCCCGTCGCGCAACCGCGAAGGCTGAGCCACGCGTCCCGGCCGGGTCACGCGCAGCGAACCCTATCTTGGCGGCCTGCCGCCCCGTCCCAGGTGGCGCGATTCGCCCCTTCCAGTTATCCGATCCTGGTGAATAAGCCCGCCGAAGCCAGCGGCGGGCTGCGCGATTGCCAAGTCTAGGGCCGCTCTTCGGAAATTCCCGAAAACCCGGTTGGGAGACCAGCACGAGACCCCGAGCCCGGGTTCTGCCGTCTTCAGGGAATTCAACTGCCGGAGACGGTTGCCTCGGCCCGTGACGGCGGACGGCGGGCGCTTTCTCAATCCGACACAGGTGGTCCACGGCCAAGCCAGCGTGCGAATGTCGACTTGCTCTGATTCCCATTTTCAGTGGCTTAAGTCTGCCCCACGATTAGTGTCTTTGGCAACGACACATTGACTTCCCATACGGCGGCGAGTGCGGCGCGAATACAGTCCAGTCCGCAGGACTGATGCAAACCTGCGGTCTGCTTCTGTCTTCCAGGCCAAGCGGGAACTAGGCTCCGGAGATTCACAAGGCCCCGGCAAGCCACTTACCAAGGTACTGGCACGCCCTTTGCAGTTTCAGGTGCGACTTTGTTCACCGGACCTGAAATGGACGCCCTTCATACCCTCCCGCTACTGGCCCCAAGCCCCGGCATGCGATGCCTCGACGGCGTTCGCGTGCTGGACTTCACCACCTCCGTAGCTGGCCCCTATGGCACATTGCTGCTGGCCGATCTTGGCGCAGAGGTCATCAAGATCGAAAAGCGCCACGGCGGCGATGACACGCGCAGTTGGGGCCCTCCCTTTCTCGACGGCGAGTCGCTCTGGTTCCTGAGCATGAACCGGAACAAGATGAGCATGACGCTCGATCTGACCCGTGAGGAGGGACGGCGCATTGCGCACGATCTGGTCCGCCAGGCCGACGTGGTGGTGCTCAATACCACCCAGCGGATCCAGCAAAAGCTGGGGCTGGGCTATGCCACGCTCAAGCTGATCCAGCCCAAACTGATCCACGTGTCAGTGACCGGATTCGGGCTGCAAGGCGAGCGCGCCGATCTCCCGTGCTATGACCTGATCGCCGAAGGCTACTCGGGCGTCATGCATCTCACCGGCGAAGCCGACCGCCCCCCACAGAAGGTGGGCACACCTGCGGCCGATTTGCTTGCCGGCCAGGATGTCGCCATGGCAACCCTCGCCGCATTGTTCGAACAGCAACGGACCGGTACCGGAAAGCAGATCGACGTCTCCATGGTGGCCACATCAGCGAGATTCATGGCGCCACGAATCGTTCCCTATCTGGGATCCGGCGATTCGCCGATCCGCTCCGGCGGAACAGATTCAGTCATTGCCATCTACCAGGTATTCGAGACAGCAGACTTCCCCATCACGCTCGGTCTCGGCAACGACGCCATCTGGCATCGCTTCTGGGAGGCAGTCGGGAACCCAAGCCATGGCAAGCAGGCGTGCTTCGCAACCAATGCAAAGCGACGCGAATCGCGCGCAGAGATCGTGCAGGCGATTGCCGGCCTGCTCGCCGGCAAGCCTCGCGACCACTGGCTCGCGCTATTCGCGCAGCACCGCATCCCCGCCGGCCCGATCAACACCATCGACCAGTTGGTCAGCGACGCGCCATTGCTCAATGAAGGAATGTTCTTTGCGGGCCAGGGCAGCGCAGGACTGGTGCCGCAGGTGGGCCTTGGCATTCATTTCGACGGCGAAAGTGCAGTGTATCGGAGTCCGCCGCCGTCCCTGGGACAGGACACCGAGCGCATCCTTGCTGAACGCCTTTCCATGTCCGCGACGTGCATTGCGGGCCTTGTCGATGCAGAAATCGTCTAATCAGGAGACACAAATGAACTATTCGGAAATCCTCTACGAAGAAGATGGCCCCATCGGCACGATCACGCTGAACCGGCCGCATGACGGCAACATGTTCACCGAGACCATGTGCCACGAGATCCGAGACTGCATCAACGCGATCCGACGCGAGACGCGTACGCGCGTGATCGTGATCACCGGTGCTGGCGACAAGTTCTTCTGCACTGGCGGCCGCAAGGACGGCATGCAGGACACCACGCTCTATGCCGGCGTGCTGCCTACGCTTGAAATGTACGAAAGCATCGACAGATTGCAGAAACCTGTCATTGCCTCGGTCAATGGGTTCGCCGTCGGCGGCGGCAATGTGCTCCAGGTCGTCTGCGATCTCACCATCGCCAAGGAGTCTGCCGTCTTTCGCCAGGTCGGCCCCATGGTGGGCAGCTTCGACGCCGGCTATGGCACATGGTACCTGGAGGATCTGGTCGGCAAGAAGCGCGCCAAGGACATCTGGTATCGCAATCCAAAGATGAGCGCACGGGAAGCGCTCGAGATCGGCCTGATCAACCGCGTCGTGCCTGACGATCAGTTGCAGGCGGCAACGCGCGAGTATGCACTGGAGGTCGCCGAGCGTGGTGCGTTCGCACTGGCTTCCCTGAAGAGCGCCTTCAATGCGCGCCATGGCGGCGTGAGCGGCCTGTCGCGGATGGCACATGACCTGCTGCTGCGCGGTTACCTCGACACTTCCGAGCACGACGAACTGGCGGCCGCCTTCGCCGAACGCCGCAAGCCCGACGCCTCGAAGTTCGGACATTGAAGTACGGGTCACCATCATGCAGAACATCCTGACCCTTCACAACCCGCAGCATGCAAGGGACTACTACCTCTCTGGCATCTGGCAGCAGGAGACGTTGTACACGCTGGCCCGGCGCCATGCCCGCGAGCGTCCCACATCTTGCGCACTGCGCGATGCCGACGTCAGGCTGACCTGGCGCGAGGTGGTCGACTGGGTCGACAGCGTCGCCGAAGCGCTCCATCGCCAGGGCATGAAGCCTGGCGACCGCGTCGGCATCTGGCTGCCCAACGTCGTGCAGGCGACCATCATCTTCCTCGCGTGCTCGCGCAATGGCTACGTCTGTTGCCCGTCGCTGCACCAGAACTACACCGTCGACGAGATCTGCACGCTGCTGGACCGCATACAATGCCGCGCGTTGTTCGCGATGCCGGGCCATGGCGCAGATGCCGACCGTAACTCCATTTTCGCCCGGACCGCGGATATTCCGCCGCTGGCGTGCGTCTTCGCCCTGCCAAATCCGGCATCGGGCGATGCCGCGCTGCCTGAAGGCGCCCTACCGTTCCCCGACAGGCAGGCGCCGCCGGCCCAGTCTGCCCCGGACCTGAACCCGGACAAGATTGTCTACCTGGCCTTCACCTCGGGCACCACCGGCCTGCCCAAGGGTGTCATGCACAGCGACAACACCCTGCTGGCGAACGGACGTGCCATGGTTGAGGACTGGGGGCACACGGCCGGCACCACGCTGCTGACCCTTAGTCCCATGAGCCATCACATTGCGACGGTCGCCATGGAGCAGATGCTGGTGACCGGGCTGGAGCTGGTGATGACCAACCGCGCCGGCAAGCACGCGCTCGACTGGATCCTTGAGACCGGTGCGACCTACGTGATGGGCGTGCCCACCCATGCCATGGATATCCTCCAGGCCGTGCGCGACCGTGACATGACGTCGCTGGGCAAGGTCCGCGTTTTCTATATGGCCGGTGCCGCCATCCCTCGGGAGGTCGCGCAGAACTTCACTATCCTGGGCGTCACCCCACAGAACGTATATGGCATGACCGAGAACGGTTCGCACAATTACACCGTTCCGGCCGACTCCCAGGAGACCATCGTGTCCACCTGCGGGCGTGCCTGCCGTGGCTATGAGGTGCGACTCTGGAAGCAGGACAGCATCGACGAAGAAGCCAAGGCTGGCGAAGTGGGTGAGATCGGCGGGCGCGGCGGCTTGCTGATGCTGGGGTACTTCGGCAACCAAGTCGCTACCGAAGGGTCGTTCAACACCCACGGCTGGTTCATGAGCGGCGACCTCGGCGTCATTAACGAAGACGGTTGCCTGATGATCGTGGGCCGCAAGAAGGACCTGATCATCCGCGGCGGCCACAACATCCACCCGGCGCGGATCGAGGAACTCGCCATGCGCCATCCCAAGGTAGAACGCGCTGCGGCCTACCCGGTCCGGGACGAACGCCTCGGCGAGAAGGTCTGCCTGGCAATCATCGTCCGTGCCGGCCAGGAACTCCTCCCGGACGACATCCTGGAACACCTTGCGAGCTCGGGCCTGTCCAAGTACGACATGCCGGAGTACTTCCTCGGACTAGACAGCTTTCCGATGACCGCAAGCGGGAAGATCCTCAAACGCGAACTGGTCGAGATGACCCAGCGCGGACAGCTGGCACCGACAGCCGTCCGTTATCGGGCGCAGACCACCGCGGGAGCATGACTTATGGCTATTGATATCAGATACTCCGGCCCCTATGCCATCCTGACCCTGAACCGGCCAGAAGCCCTGAATGCGCTGCAGTTCACCATGATCGAGGCGATGTCGTACACCCTGGATCAGGTGGCGGCATCTGATGCCCGTGCGCTGATCGTCACCGGAGCCGGTCCCAAGGCGTTCTGCGCCGGTGCCGATATCACGGAACTGATGAAGCGCAGCCTGATGCAGCAACGCCTTGGCGCTCAGCTTGGCCAGCGCACGTTTGAGAAGCTGGCCAAGCTGCGCATTCCTTCCGTTGCCGTTCTGCACGGTTACGCCTTCGGCGGCGGGCTCGAGCTGGCCATGGCCTGCACCTTCCGCATCGCCACTGCCAAGGCGCGCATGGGCCTGCCGGAGATCAAGCTTGGCCTGATTCCGGGCTACGGTGGCACCCAGCGACTGCCGCGCCTGGTAGGCGAGGCGCGCGCGACCGAGATGGTGATGTCGGGCCGGACAGTCGACGCCACCGAGGCCGAGCGCTGGGGCCTGGTCAATCGCATCGTGGCGGAAGGCGATCCGGTCGAGCTCGGCACGACCTTCATGTCCGAGTTTGTCGGCTACAGCCGGTGCGCATCCCTGTTCGCCCGAGAAGCCGTGTCGCGCGGGATGGCCACCACCGTCAGCGAAGGCCTGGACATCGAGGCAGACCTTTCGACTCTCGCCTACCAGACTGAGGATGCCGCGGAAGGTATGCGCGCATTCCTGCAAAAGCGCACTCCGGAGTTCAAAGATGCCTGAGATCAACGGTACGGTCATCGTGACGGGCGGCAGCCGCGGTATCGGTGCATCCATTTCCATCGCACTTGCCGGCGTCGGCTTGCACGTGGCGTGCCTGTCCCGCTCCGGCGAGCTTCCCGACCTGCAGGGACTGGACGAAACTGCGCAAGCCCGGGTGCGCGCCATGCGCTGCGATATCACGGATCCGGACTCGATCCAGGCTGCGTTCGCTGCGGTGCCCGGGACGTTCGGGCGGCCGGTGGTAGGGCTGGTCAACAACGCGGGCATCCATTTGCAGGGCGCGTCTGCGACGTTCCCGGTTGCGGACTTCGAGCGGGTGATGGCGACTAATACCACCTCGGTGCTGCTCGCCAGCCAGGCCGCCTACCCCTACCTGTGCGACAGCGGTTCGTCCCTCATCGTCAATATCGGCTCGTTCTACGACAAGCTGGGGGTCAAGGGGAACGTTGCCTACTGCGCATCCAAAGCCGCAGTAGGCGCAATCTCGCGCTGCCTTGCCGTCGAATGGGCCCGCAACGGCATCCGCGTGCTCAATATTGCGCCGGGCTATATCGAGACGGACCTGAATCGCGAGGAGTTGAATGGCGAGGCGCTGAAAACATTCCTGAAAAGGCGCATTCCGGCAGGCGGTCCGGGGCAAGCCGCCGAAATTGGCAAGCTCGTCTCCATGTTGTTCCAGCTCCCTGGCCGCTTCCTGACCGGCGAAACGCTCTATGTCGACGGTGGCCAGGGCATGGCCCTTTGATCAAGGATGTACTCATGAATATTCTGGAACGACTGGATGCCCGCCTGACCCTCTCCGACGAAGAGCGGATGATCCTCGACAGCGTCAAGGATCTCTGTGAAACGCAGATCGCGCCGCGCGCTGCCGAATGCGACGGCACCGGCGCCTTCCCGTGGGAGAACATACAGGCGATCAACGCGCTGGGACTGAACGCGATGTTCATCCCCGACGCCTATGGCGGTGCCCAACTCTCCTATCTCTGCTATCTCGCTTGCGTGCGCGAGATCTCAAAGGCTTGCGCATCGACCGGCATCATCTGGGCGACGAATTTTCATGCCATCAAGCCGCTGATCGAGTTCGGCAGCGAGGAACAGAAGGCCCGCCTGCTTCCGCGGATTGCCGAGGGCGGTCTCGCTTCGCTGGCGATCACCGAGCCGTCCGCGGGTTCGGACGCGACCGGCATGCGCACTGGCTTTACCCCTGATGGCAATGAGATCGTCATCGACGGGGGCAAGACCTTTATTACCAATGGCGACGTCGCCGACCAGTACCTGCTGTTCGGCAAATGGTCGGAGATCAGCGATCCGAAGGCGGCGATTTCGGTGCTGATCCTGGAGAAAGGCACCGAGGGGCTGCGCGTGCTGGGCACGGAGCACAAGATGGGCACCCGCGCCTCCAGCACCGCCACCCTGGCATTCGATGGCTGCCGCGTGCCGCGCGCCAACCTCATCGGCAATCCCGGGGATGGCCTGCGCATCCTGTTCGGCTCGCTGAACCGCTCCCGGCCCAGCGTCGCCGCGCATGCGCTTGGCATCGCCCGCGCCGCCTTCGAGGACGCCGTCGCGTATATCAACGAACGGCGGCAATCGGGAAAGCGGATCCTGGAATTCCAGGGCATCCAGTTCATGCTGGCCGACCTCGCCTCTGAGCTGGCGTTGTGCGAATCCTGGCTGTGGCGCGTCGGCGAGATGGTCGACGCTGGCGAGCAGGACTTCGGCGTGGAAGCCTCGATGCTGAAGCAGCGCGCATCGGATGCGGCCATGCGGATCACGACGGATGCCGTTCAGCTTCTGGGTGGCTACGGGTACTGCAATGACTATCGCGTCGAACGGCTGATGCGCGACGCCAAGATCACGCAGATCTGGGAAGGAACCAACCAGGTACATCGCCAGCTGATCGGGCGCAGTTTCTTGAAGAAGTAGGAGAGCAGACGTGACAACCATTCAAACCGTTGGCGTGGCCGGCGCTGGCACCATGGGTGCGGGAATTGCCATCGTGGCGGCCCGCGCAGGGTTCCGGACCATTGTGTTCGATACCAGGCAAGAATCCCTTGACCGTGCCAGGGGCCAGACCGAGGCCTTCCTGAAGAAATCCGAAGAGCGCGGCAAGCTGCCGCCCGGCGCCGCTGCCGCCGCACTCGACCGGTGGCAAGGCACGACCGAGCTCGCCGGCCTGGCGCAGTGCGACATCATCATCGAGGCCGTGTTCGAAGACCTCACGGTCAAGCATCAGCTGTTTCAGGCCCTTGACAAGGTCTGCCCGGCAGCTACCGTCTTCGCATCGAATACATCCACCATCTCCATCACCGAGATTGCCGGAGGCTCGGGACGGCCGGATCGCTTTGTCGGGATGCACTTCTGCCTGCCGGCACAGCTGATGAAGCTGATCGAGATGTCGCCGGGCCTCGCCACGTCAGAGGAGACGTTCCAGCGCGCATGGGCGTTCGCCGAGGCGATGGGGCAGAAACCTGTGACCACGCAGGATACCCCCGGATTCATCCTTAACTACTTCCTCATCCCGTTCAACAACGATGCCATCAGGCTGGTTGAGCAAGGCGTAGCAGAACCGGCAGACATCGATCTCGCCATCAAGACGGCGCTCGGCTATCCCATGGGACCGCTCGAATTGCTGGACCTGGTGGGCATGGATACGCAGAAGCTGCTTTGCGAGGCCATGCATGGCCTGACCCACGAGCCACGCGCCGCCTGTCCGCCCCTGGTACGGCGAATGATTGCAGCCAACCACCTGGGGAAGAAGACTGGCAGGGGTTTTCATGTTTATGGCGATACCAAGATGTTCGGAGCCTGATATGCAATACGAGATCGTACGTGCCGGCGAGAGCCGCTCCTTCCCTGCCCCGCACCCGTTCCTGGAGCAAGCCACCGCGGACGGCGCGGGCCTGGTCTACCTCGGCGCCCAGGCCGACGCAGCCTTCGCCAGGGGCAATGGCCACGAGGCCCGGGCCTTCGTGGCCATTGAGCTCGATACGGAGTGCCTGGGCGTCCATACCGGCGAGAGCCGCGGCCTGGAAGGTTCGAATGTCGTAGGCTTTGCCCGCTTCCGCCTGGGCGATGCCGACCCCAGCCCGCTGGTCGAACTGGTGCGGCAACCGGCAACGGACCCAGCTGCCATTGAGGCTGCCAAGGCGGCATTCCAGGCCAGTGGCCTGGTGGTGGCAGTCTGCAACGATTTTCCGGGACGCATCGTCGACCGGCTGATCCGCCCTTACTTCAATGCGGCACTACGACGTCTGGACGAGAAGCTCGCCAGCGCCGCGGACCTGGACAAGACCCTGTGCCTGGGCCTCGGTTATCCGGAAGGCCCGATCTCGCTGCTGGAACGCACCGGTCTGGCAAAGCACTACGCCGTCACGCAAGCACTTTACGAGGCGCTGGGCCAGGAGCCCTATGCCCCAGCACGCCGGGCCCTCGTAGCCGCCGAGCGCAGTTGGCAGGAAATATCATGACACAACCGCTGACTGGGGTGAAGGTGCTGGATTTCAGCACCCTGCTGCCCGGGCCATTGTGCTCCCTGTTGCTGGCCGAGGCGGGGGCCGATGTCGTCAAGTTCGAGCGGCCCAGCCACGGCGACGAGATGCGGTCCTACGAGCCTAGGGCCGATGTGGACAGTACCAACTTTGTGCTGCTCAATCGCGGCAAGAAATCTGTCGCCATCGACCTGAAATCGCCGGCCGCGATCGACAGCCTTGTGCCGCTGATCGAGGAGGCCGACGTCCTGCTCGAGCAATTCCGGCCGGGCGTGATGGACCGACTGGGGCTTGGCTATGCCAATGTTGCCAAGATCAATCCGCGCCTGGTGTATTGCTCGATCACGGGCTTTGGCCAACATGGCCCGAAGGCGAATCAGGCCGCGCATGACCTGAACTATGTAGCCGCTGCCGGCATGCTAGCGCTGACCGCCGGCACTGACGGCAAGCCCGGCCTCCCGCCGGCGCTGATTGCGGATATTGCCGGCGGCGCGTATCCGGCCATGATCAATATCCTGTTGGCCCTGCGGCAGCGCGAGCAGAGCGGCACCGGCGTCCATCTCGACATCGCCATGGCCGACAACCTGTTTGCCTTCCAGTACTGGGGGCTCGGCGCCGGCTCCCGGGGCCAGTGGCCCCGCCCGGCCTCAGACCTGGTGACCGGGGGTTCGCCCCGATATCAGGTCTACCGGACCGCAGACGGTGCTTTCCTCGCCGCCGCACCGATCGAAGACAAGTTCTGGGCCAACTTTACGACGCTGATCGGACTGGACGCTGCGGCACTCGCCCGGCTCTCGCCGGCTGACGCGACCGCAGCAGTGGCCACCGCCGTGGCAATGCACACGGCTGACTACTGGATGGACCGCTTCGCCGGTCACGACGTATGCACCAGCCGCGTCGTCAGCCTGGAAGACGCTGCCGCCGATCCGCACTTTGCGGCACGGCATCTGTTTGACAGAACGGTCCGCACTGCAGCCGGCACGACCATGCCGGCACTACCAGTTCCCATCGCCCCGGTGTTCCGCAGCACCAGCCAGGAACTCGCTTCGCCCGCCCTCGGCGCTGACCGCGCCCTGCTCAGGCCATAGGACGGGCCGGAAGTGAAAGCCATCGTTGTCGCCAACCCGCCTGCACGCCTTGCCGCGGGAATGAACCCGGCAAGGCCCCAACTTACCTGAAGCAAGCCTACCCCGTGAACTCCACCTCCATTCCAGACATGGCACAAGATAATCTCGGCATCGTCGGCATCGTCGGCATCGTCGGCACCGGCGCCATGGGTCGCGGCATCGCGCAGATTGCCGCCCAGGCTGGCCTGACCGTCAACCTGTACGACGCCAACCCGCAAGCTGTGGCCGCCGCCCGCCAGTACCTGCAAGACACGCTGGCCAAGCTCGCCGACAAGGGCAAGATCAGCGCCGCCGACGCCGAAGCCACGCTGGCCCGCGTCAAGCCGTGCGCTGCGCTGGAGGACCTGGCCAACAGCGACATGGTTGTTGAAGCCATCGTCGAGAAGCTGGAAGTCAAGCGCGACCTGGTCGCAAAACTGGAAGCGATCCTGCGCAAGGACGCTATCATCGCCTCGAACACTTCCTCGCTGTCGATCACCGCGATCGCCGTCGGGGCCAAGCACCCGGGCCGCATCGCCGGCTACCACTTCTTCAACCCGGTGCCGCTGATGAAGGTGGTCGAGGTCATCGACGGCCTGTCGGGCAACCCCGCGGTGGGCGACGCGCTCATGGCGCTGTCGCGCCGCATGGGCCATACCCCGGTGCGCTGCAAGGACATGCCGGGCTTTATCGTCAACCATGCCGGCCGCGGCATGAACATCGAAGGCCTGAAGGCCGTGCAGGAAGGCGTGGCCGAGTTCGCCGACATCGACAACATCATGCGCGAGCAGGCCGGTTTCCGCATGGGCCCGTTCGAGCTGATGGACCTGACCGGGCTGGATGTGTCGCACCCGGTGATGGAGTCGATCTACAACCAGTTCTACCAGGAGCCGCGCTACCGTCCGTCGCCGATCACGGCGATCCGCGCGGTCGGCGGGCTGATCGGCCGCAAGGCCGGCGCCGGTTTCTACCGCTACGCCGATGGCCAGAAGCAGGTGCCGGCCGCCGCCGCGGTGCCGGACGCACGCCCGTCGAGCGTGTGGGTCAGCCATGACAGCGAGCGCGGCCACGCCATGGTGACCAGGCTGCTGGGCGCACTGGGCGTGACCCCGGAAGGCGGCAACAAGCCCTCGGCCGATGCGCTGATCATCGTCACGCCGCTGGGCCTGGACGCCACCACCAGCGCGCTGCAACAGGGCCTGGACCCGGCCCGCACCGTCGCCATCGACACGCTGCTGCCGTTCGAGGCCACCAAGCGCCGCACGCTGATGACCACGCCGGCCACCACTGCCGCCGCGCGTGATGCCGCGCATGGCCTCTTTGCCAGCGACGGCGTGCCGGTCACGGTGATCCGCGACTCGGCCGGCTTCGTCGCCCAGCGCATCCTTTGCTGCATCATCAACATCGCCAGCGATATCGCGCAGCAGCGCATCGCCTCGCCGGCAGACATCGACCTCGCCGTGAACCTCGGCCTCGGCTACCCGAAGGGCCCGCTGGCGCTGGGCGACGCGGTCGGCCCGCAGCTGGTGCTGGAGACGCTGCGCAACATGGAAGCCCTGACCGGCGACATGCGCTACCGCCCGAGCCCGTGGCTGTGGCGCCGTGCCGGCCTGGGCCTGTCGCTGCTGTCCGACGGCGCGTGACGCCTGCCCTGGCCAGGCTGAGCAGTCTGCCGGGCGCGGCGAAGCGGGGTACGCGCGGTTGGGCGGCATCGCAACGCCGCGCCCGGCGGCGATATCCCGGTCATGCGGTGGCGCCAGCCACTGGCGCCCGCCATCGGGCGCCGGGGCATACGGGCGCCTCAGTCCTTCAGCGGGCAGGCGCTTTGCGCCAAGGGCTCGAAGGCCTTGTTCTTCGGGATCACCTTCCGGATTTTCATCAAGTCCCATTCGCCTTTCGACTCCGCGGGCCCTTTTGCCTCCGCGAGATACATGTCGTGCACCATCTGCCCATTGGTCAGGATTCGGCCGCCCTTCGCAAAGAAGTCATTGACCGGTGTCTCGCGCATCTGCGCCATGACCTTGTCTGGATCCGCGCTGCCGACGGCCTGTACAGCCTTCAGGTAATGCATGACAGCGGAGTACATGCCAGCCTGTACCATGGTCGGCATCGACTTGGTCTGGGCAAAGTACTTCCGGCCGAATGCCCGCGTCTCGTTGTTGTAATCCCAGTAGAAGGCCGTGGTGAACTGCAGGCCTTGGGCGGCCTTCAGGCCCATCCCTTTCAGGTCGCTATCGAAAATCAGCAGGGGGGCAACGACCTGCTTCTCGGACCCGAGACCGAACTCCGAGGCCTGGCGCACTGCGTTCTGGGTATCCCGGCCGGCATTGGCAAGCGCAATGACCTGAGCCTTCGACGCCTGGGCCTGCAGCAGGAATGAAGCGAAATCCGCTGCGGACAGCGGGTGCCGGACTTTCCCGCTCACCTTTCCGCCCCCTTGCTCGACAACGGTGGCCGCGTTCGCTTCCAGTGAGTGGCCAAAGGCATAGTCAGCCGTGATGAAGAACCAGTCCTTCTTGCCTTCCTCGACGATGGCGCGAGCCGTACCGTTTGCCAGCGCATACGTGTTGTAGACGTAATGAACACCGTAGGGAGAGCACTGCTTTCCAGTGAGCTCAGTCGTGGCGGAGCCCGCGAAGATGGTGATCTTCTTCTTGCTGGCCCCGAGTTTCTGCAGTGCCAGCGCGGACGCCGAGTCAGTAGACTCGATGATCATCTCTACATTGCTGCGGTCATACCACTCACGCGCCCGCGTCGCGGCTACATCTACCTTGTTCTGGTAGTCGGCGGCAAGCACCTCGATGGGCCTGCCCAGAAGCTTCCCGCCGAAGTCCTGTACCGCCATCCTGACTGCCGCGACTCCGCCGGGCCCGCCGACGCCAGAGTACACGCCGGTCATGTCTACCAGCGTGCCAATACGGAAGGGCTCCTCAGCCGCGGGGGCGGGTTGGGAGAGCGTGGCCAGGCAAGCAAGCGCGCACGCGCGCCGCAACATAGTGTTCATTGAATGTCTCCGTTCATGGCTTGTCGTCGCCGACTGCCTGGCTGATCGCGCCCGGCGTCGCCCTTGCAATCCGCAAGAAGGGTGCCAGCCCATGAGCGCCCCGGAATCGCGGCACAAGACGCCAGACGCCTGTACATGCCAGGGCTCGATGCAGCCATCGGTGCCCCGGCAACGTCAGTTCAACATGCTGTGAAACGCCCGGGTTCATACGCCCTGCGGCGGCGCAGAGATCATGCGGGCGACTTGCTGTCCTTCGGGTCTGGAAGAAGTTGTGCTGCGCCTCCGAAGCCCTTGACGACGAAGCGCTGGGTCCCGGCGCCAGCACGGGCGCAGCGATGCCGCACGGCCCAGACCACGGCACGCATTGCCTTGTCACCGTGCCGCTGGACCGTCCGCGTACAGCGCTCGAAAGCCACGTCGTCGGGGAAGTAGAGGAGTTCTGCCGCGCTACCGAGGATCACGGCGATATCGAGGGGCGACTCCTGCTGGATAGCCAGTGCCAGCAGACGGCTAAGGCGCCGTATCACCGCATTGGGATCGCCCGGACTGTGCCGCCTGGCTTGCGACCGAAGACCGCGTCCTGCAGCCCGGATGTAATGGAGCATCTCTGCAACCCCCATCTCGGACCGCATCGACCGTACGGATTGTCTTACGGCTGCCACCTTCCACTCCTTTTATTCCTGAACAGGGCCATCGTGCAGTGAGCCGCGCACTTCGGGACCGGGCCGTGGCGCAGTGCCATAGGCGCGGCACACGCGCACGCGCTCCCTCTGCAACAAGCAACCTGCATGCCATTCAACACGGCCCCAATGCCGGCCGCCGGAGGCAGGTGCGTAATCGGGAACGCGCCTGCCCATTTGGTAATCCATCACGTCGAGGAAGCTCTGCCTCCCTGGGATTCCGTTGCTCTGGACCAGGAACCCACGACTGCCGCAGGGGCACGGATTGTCTGTCGCGATGACACGGCTGTGTGCGCAGCAACGCCACTGCCCGTGCCCATCAGGTGGCACGCTGCCGGCCGGTGGCGGCGCCGACATGGGGACACCAGGCGGGAGAGCCCCGCATAGTCGCCGGATCGCAGCGCTCTGTCGCGCACCATGAGGACCGCATGCCGGCATGGCATAGCGATTGCATATCAGGGGCACCGTATGACCTAACAGGAGATGGCAAATGAAACACCGACTTCGGGGAATGGCATGGGCTGCAATGCTTGTGCTTGGCATGAGTGCCGCTGGCAAAGCCGCTGCAGGATCGGACTATCCGGACAAGCCCATTCGCCTGGTGGTGCCGTTTACACCTGGTGGCATTACCGACCAACTGGCGCGCGATATCGGCAACGCGCTGGGGACCCGGCTTCGCCAGACAGTGGTAGTGGATAACCGGCCCGGGGCGGGCGGCAATATTGGCGCGGCCGCAGTGGCACGCGCGCCGGCAGATGGCTACACCCTGTTGTTCGGCACCTTCGGTACACTGGCCGTGAATAAGAGCCTCTATGACAAGCCTGGCTACGACCCGCTGAAAGATCTGACTCCGGTGGGCGGCGTAGCCTATCTGCCCAACGTGCTGCTGGTACACCCCGGGGTGCCGGCCAACAACGTCGCGGAACTGGTTGCGCTGGCCAAAAAATCGCCCGCGCGTCTCACCTACGGGTCGTTCGGCAATGGCTCGTCGGCCCACCTCGCCGGCGAACTGCTGGCGCATATGGCCGGCATCGAAATCACGCATGTGCCCTACAAGGGAAGCGCCCCCGCAATGACCGACCTGCTTGGCGGGCGCCTGACCATGATATTTGACAGCATCCCCACCGCGCTGCCTATGGTGCGCGATGGCCGCGCTCGTGCGCTCGCTGTCACGACCGAGTTCCGCTCCGACCAGCTTCCCAATGTGCCGACGGTTGCGACAACCATTCGTGGCTATGAGTTGACCGCCTGGTTCGGCATTGCCGCGCCGGCCGCCACGCCGAAGCACGTGATCGACCGCCTGAACACGGAACTCGCCGCAGCCCTGAAGGATCCTGCCTTCCGCGAGAGACTTAGCAAACAGGGGGCAGTCGCCTTCCCTTCGACTCCGGCCCAGTTCGGCGACTACATCCGCAATCAGTACGAAAAGTGGGATAAGGTCATCAAGACCGCGAACATTCGTCTCGACTGACCCGTCGGGATTCGCCGGGGATGCCCGCCTGGGCGCCCCCGGGCGGGGACAACGCAGGCGGACAAGGTGGTTTTCTGCCCGACCTGCGCAAGACATGCATCAACGACTCATCTGGAGCCTGCTGCCTTCGCCCCCACAGGGGGGCGTCCGATGACCTGAACGGCCAGTGACCTGGCCGACCGGACATCAATCGACGGTTGCGCCGCTCGCCTTGACCAGATCCTCCCACTTCTGCACTTCCGAGCGGATAAACTGGCCATATTCCTCCGGAGAACTCGGGCGCGGCTCGCCGCCATAGTCGCGAATCTTCGCCATTGTCTCCGGCGAATTGATGATCTTGAC
The DNA here is from genome assembly GCF_015549295.1 of Cupriavidus sp. IK-TO18. NCBI lineage: Bacteria > Pseudomonadati > Pseudomonadota > Betaproteobacteria > Burkholderiales > Burkholderiaceae > Cupriavidus > Cupriavidus sp. IK-TO18. The sequence continues at coordinate 48,378 of NZ_JADGMP010000031.1, read as the reverse complement.
CACGACCTCATTCAGGCGATGGATGATGGGGGCAGGTGTGTTCGCCGGTGCAACCAGCCCGGACCACGCCCGCAGGTCGAAGCCGGGTAGCGTCTCGGCAATGGCGGGAGCATTCGGCAACGCCGGATTTCGCTTCGGCGACGTAACCGCCAGCGCAACCAGCTTGCCTGACTGAACCTGCGACAGGCATGACAAAGGATTGCAGAACACAATGGGCACCTGGTTGCCGATTGTGTCGAGCACGGCAGGACCCTCTCCCTTATAGGGAACGTGCGTCATCTGAATGCCAGCCATCACCTTGAGAAGCTCCCCCGACAGGTGCTGGGTGGTTCCGCTGCCGCCTGATGCAAAGCTGTACTTTCCGGGATTCGCCTTGAGCAGCTTCATCAACTCCGGAAAGCTGTGCGCCGGGAAGTTCGGGTTGACGGCTAGGATATTCGCGAAGATTGCGTAGTTGGTGATCGGCGCGAAGCTCTTTACAGGGTCATACGCAAGCTTCTTGTACAAGCTCGAGTTGCCCGCCAGCGGCCCGTTCGTCGCGAATAGCAGCGTGTACCCATCCGGCGCCGATTTCGCAGCAATCTCCGCGCCAATATTACCCCCCGCCCCGGCCCGGTTCTCGACCACCACAGGCTGGCCAAGTACCTTCGACATGCGCAAGGCCAGATCGCGCGCCATGGCATCTGTCGGCCCGCCCGCCGAAAACGGCACGATCACGCGGATCGGCTTCGACGGATAGGTCTCGGCGTGCGCCACACCGGCGGTGCACGCAACCACCCCAGCCATCAAGCCCAGTGCATGAAAAACATCTTTTTTCATTGTAATGCTCCTCTCACCCATCTATGTTTTGGCTGACTCCAGCATGTTGCTCCTGCAGGCTACAGACCCATCTGCTTGGCGATGATGGTGCGCATGATCTCGCTCGTACCGCCGCCGATCGGCCCGACGCGGGCATCGCGGAAGTACATCTGCATCTCGTGTTCCATCATGTAGCCGGCACCGCCCATGATCTGGATGCCCATGTCCGCGCACTTGCAGTTGTTCTCCGTGGCAACCACTTTGGCAATGGCGGTCTCGGCAGTCGGCTGCAATCCCGCATCAAGCATGTCCGCAACGCGATACGTCAGCACTCGCGTTGTCTCCGCCATGATCTGCAGGTCCGCAAACTTCTGGGAGATGGCCTGGTAATCGGTAATCGGGCGGCCAAACTGCCGACGCTCGCTGGCGTAGTCCTTGGCGTAGTCGATGATCTTCTGGATATTCCCGCTGGCGGCCGCAGACAGGCAAAGTCGCTCCAGGTTCAGCCCACGCATCAGGCTGTTCCAGCCACCGTTCCTGGCGCCCAGCATGCGCGATGCAGACACCCGGACGTTGTCGAAGAACACTTCGTTCGTGTGGATCATGCGGCGACCCAAGGCCTTGAGCGGGCGAATCGTCAAGCCGGCGGAGCGTGCATCCACGACGAACAGGGAGATGCCATGCCGACCCGCATCCCGGTCTGTCTTGGTTGCCACCACCAGCTGGTGGGCAACATGCGCGCACGTAATGAAGACTTTCTGGCCGTTGATGATGTAGTCATCGCCGTCCGCAATGGCAGAGGTCCGGATGGCACTCACATCCGATCCAGCTTCAGGCTCGGTGAGGCATAGCGCCATGCGCGTCTTGCCGCTGATGATCGCGGGAAGGATCTCCTCCTTGACGGCATCCGACGCGCCGTGACTGATCTGCATCCCGCCGTACACCACGGTGGCGAGATAGGCAGACGCCATCTGCGCATTGTGGTAAGCCACGGCCTCCACGAAGATCGCGAGGTCCTTGAAGGAGCCTCCGGCGCCGCCAAACCGGGTATCGTAAAGCAACCCCATCCAGCCGGCGCGTGCGAGCGCTTCATATGCCTCCAACGGGAACTCACTGGCCTCGTCGAGCGCCTGGATCTTCTCGCGTGGCAGAACGCTCGCCAGCAACTCCAGGACGCTGTCGCGTATGAGGCGCTGCGCTTCCGTCAGTTGATAGTCGTTCGGCAGGCTCATACCGCGCGCCTCCGGTACAGCAACGTCGCCTCCATCTGCTGCACGACTGTCCCATCCTGCTTCACGCAACGGCGCTCGAAGGAAATGACCCCGCGGTCTGCCTTGCTCGATGGCGTCTTCTTGATCACCTTGGATACCATATGAATGGTGTCCCCATGTTTGACCGGACCCAGCATCCTCCAGGCATTGATCTCCAGCAGTGCAAGCAGGGTGCCGTCATTGATACCGCTGGCGTACTGCAGCCCGCCCATGATCGAGTAGATCAGGGGCCCGTGCGCGACCGGCTCTCCGAAAGGGGTAGTCTTGCAGTACTCGAAATTGGTATGGACTTCGTTGAAATCGCCGGACAGGCAAGCGAAGTTGACAATATCCGTACTGGTGACCGTGCGGGCGCCGGTACGGAATTCCTGCCCGACCTCGAAGTCATCGAAATAGCGGCCCCGTACGCTGGGCTGTTCGTTAGTGTTTTGCATGTCTAGCACTCTCCCGGATTCTTGGGTTAGGTAAGGTCTTTGGTCAGGATTGCCGTGCAATGTGAAGACAGGATCCCGCCCTCGCTGTGGACCAGCGCCACTTCCGCGCCTTCCACCTGCCTGGGACCAAGCCCGCCGCGGAGCTGGCGTACGGCCTCAACAATGCCGAACAGTCCGCCGGCGGCCCCGGCGTGGGCGTGCGACAGCATTCCGCCGTGGGTGTTCACCGGCAGCCGGCCACCGAGCGCCGCGTGCCCATCGGCATAGAACGCCCCACCTTCGCCACGCCCGCAGAAGCCGAGTTCTTCGAGTTCCAGGATCGGCACAATCGAGAAGCAGTCGTACAGCTCAGCCACGTCGATATCAGCCGGGGTCATGCCGGCCATCTGATAGGCCGTTTCACCGCTGCGCTTTGCGCCGAATTCCGTGAGGCTGTCGGCGCAGATCAGGTGTTCATGCGTATGGAATTCCCCGATCCCGGCAAGGTATGCGGGCTTGCTCCTGAGGTCCTTGGCATGCTCCGCCGAGGTGACAATGAACGCGCCGCCGGCGTCCGAGATCAGGCAGCAATCGAGCATGTTGAGCGGATCCGCGATCGCCTTGGACTCCAGCACATCGGCCATCGTGAGCGGCGCCTTCATATGCGCGTTCGGATGCAGCAATGCATGCCTGCGGCTGGTGACGGGCACCATTGCCATCTGCTCGCGTGTCGTGCCGTACTCCGCCATATGGCGCCGCGCAATCATCGCGTACATGGCCGGGATGGAGGCGCCGTACGGAACCTCAAAGTACGGATGTCCGACCGCCGTCAGGGCGGCTACCGCGCTATCCCGCGACTGACCTGTGGCGCGGTTCTCACCCGCGCAGACCAGCACCGTGTTGCACTGGCCCGCGGCAATTGCCTCGGCCGCGTGCTTCAGCATCACGGCAGGCGAAGCACCACCGGTGATCAGCGACGCGCAGTAGCGTGGCTTCAGGCCGAGATACTCAGTCAGCACCGAGCCCAGCATGAAGTAGGGCTCCGTGAAGGAATACGCGGTCAGCAGGCCGTCGATGTCCGAGACTCTCAGGCCGGCATCATCCAGCGCACGCCGTGCCGCCTGGGCATTGAGACCGAGCCCGGTCATGTGCGGCACCTTGCCGATCTCAGACTCGCCCACACCGACAATCGCAACCTTGTTGCGGAGGGTTCCCGTCATAGCCCGATCTCCCGTGCAATCAGTGAACGCTGGACCTGCGACGTGCCACCGCCAACGGTCGCGTTGCGCGCATCGCGCCAATGGCGCTGCATGTCGTGGTCGGTGGTATAGGCATGGCCGCCAAGAATCTGCATGCCCATCGTCGTGACACGTCCCAGCATCTCCGAAACGAACAGCTTGGCCATGCTGGCTTCCTTGGCACAGGGCAGTTTCTGGTCATAGCGCCAGGCTGCCATGGCAGTCATCCACCGCGCGGCCTCCAGCTCGGTCGCCATATCGGCCAGCATGTGCGCGATCGACTGGAAGCTGCCGATCGGTTGCCCAAACTGCTCTCGTTCGCGCGCATAGGCCACGGCGTCGTTCACTGCGCTGGTGGCGCTGCCCAGATAGTTCGCGGCGAGGGTGATCCGCTCCCGCTCCAGATGGCGCGTGACGTACTTCCATCCCTGGTTGACTTCGCCAATGAGATAGCGCTGCGGCACGCGCACTTCATCGAAGAAGATCTCGTTCAACCCGACAATCTTCCGGCCCACCGTGTCGAGACGACGGATCGTGAGGTTCGGTGCATCGTTCGGCACGAGGAACAGTGAAATGCCCCGATGCTTGGGGGCGGAAGGATCCGTGCGCGTCGCGACGATAATCATGTTGTCTTTCGCGTCTGAACCGCTGGAGAACAGTTTCTGACCGGTCAGCACCCAGTCATCGCCATCCTTCCTGGCGCGCGTCTGCAGCGAAGCCGCGTCCGAGCCCGAGCTGGGCTCGGTCAGGCTGAAGGACAACTTCACGTCGCCAGAGACCACGCGCGGCAAGATCTCTTGCTTCAGTTCTTCACTGGCGAAATCCGCTAGGATCATGCTGCCCCAGGAGATCAATGCAAGTCGCGTCGCAAAATCGACGCTCGGCCGTGCCAGCTCTTCATAGACGATGGCGCAGTCCGACATGGGGCTGCCCAGACCGCCATAGGCTTCCGGGACCATCATGGCGGGATAGCCAGCCTCGGCCATCGCCCGATGCACGGATTCCGGCAACTCGCCGTCCCGATCCCAGCGCCGCACGTCGCTCAGCGGGCAATTCTTGGCGACAAAGCGCGCAACGGACTCGCGCAGGATCTTCTGTTCAGTAGTGGGCTCAAAGTTCATGTCGTGTCAGGCCTTGCGTTGAAACTGGGGGAGCTTGGCGCCGCCTTCGCATTCTTCGAAGCAGACTTCGACGGCGTCACCGACGCGGGTTTCCAAGGCGTCCTCACCCAAGATGTTGGACATCATGCGCGGCCCCTCTTCCAGGTCGATCAGGGCCAACACATAGGGCGTGCGCGCGGCGAACGCTGCCAGGGAAGCGCGCCGCACAATACTGAAGCTGTGCACCTTGCCGCGCCCGCTTGCCTCCTCCCAGGCCAGATCATCGGACCAGCAGGCCGGGCATTGATGACGCGGCATGAAGAAGGTGTGACCACAGTTGCGACAGCGGGGGAGGACAAGCTTGCCCTCCCTGGCCGCATTCCAGTACGGCGCGGAATCGGCGTTGACAATCGGGGCCGGAAGCGGAGCTTTACTCATTTTCCCGCCTCCTGTGCGTGCAGTGCCGCGCCCGCAAAGTCCGCCGGACGCTTCTCCAGCATTGCGGACAGCCCCTCCCGGAATTCGGGGTTGGACATCGCCAGCGCCTGCCCGAAGCCTTCAAAGGCAAACATATCGTGCATGCTCGTCTCGAACGTGCGCGCCATCAGTGACTTGGCCAGCCCCATCACCTCGGCGGGGCCAGCTGCCAGCCGCTGCGCCTCTGCCAGCCCCTCCTCATAGATCCGGTCATCCGGTACCACTCGCGATACCAGCCCAAGCTGCTGCGCCTGTTGCGCGGTATATGTGCCGCCGCTGAAGAGAAAATTCTTGGCCTGCGCCATACCGATCAGGCGCGGCAACAAGTGCATCATCCCCAGATCCGGCACCACACCAAGCCGGAAAAAGCCCGCCATCAGCTTTGCGCTTTCTCCCGCAATGGCCACATCGCCGGCCAGGGCAATCGCCATCCCGCCGCCAACGGCGGCGCCGTTGATGGCGACCACGACCGGCTTTTCCAGCGTAAGCAGGGGCAACAGCCATTGGTTCAGTCGACGGAACCGTCGCAGCACGGGCCAGGGATCACAGGCATCCTTGAGCATGCCCAGGTCACCACCGGAGCAGAAGGTCGGCCCTTCGGCGCTGAGCAGCACCGCGCGCACACCGCGATCCGCCGATGCCTGTGCAATAGCGTCGCCGAGCTGGTCGCGCAGGTCATCAGTCAGCGAATTTCGGCTCGCGGAATTCGCGAGCCGTATGCTCAGAACCGCGCCGAGGCGTTCGGTTTTTACGATCACTTGCTTCATGTATTCCCTCGTTGCATGAGGTTGATAACAGGTCAGGCTGCAACGTACTTAAGCCAGCGGCCCCCATCAACGATGAGGTTGTCGCCGGTGACATAGTTGCTGAGGTCGGAACCCAGGAAGATCGCGGCGTTGGCAATGTCGGCACGCTGCCCGAAGCGGCCGAGGGCAACGCGCTTGCGTTCAAGCTCGGCCTTGCCTGTGTCCTGGTACATGCGCTGCACGCCTTCGGTATCGCCAATGGGACCGGGCGAAATGGTGTTGACGCGGATGCCATCTCCACCCCACTCCACCGCGAGGGCGCGGCTCAGCGAGAGAATGCCCGCCTTTGCCGCCCCGGCATGGGCCGCATTCGGCCAACCCGTGACGCCATTCATGGTGATGATGCTGATGATGGAGCCACCGAACCTAGAGGCCTTGAGCGCCTCGTAGGCAGCGCGGCAGCAATAGAACGTGCCGTTCAGATCGATATCGATCACCGTACGCCAGCCATTGGGAGACAGCGTGGCTGTCGCGCACGGGAAGTTGCCGGCTGCGTTGTTGACGAGGATGTCCAGCGAGCCAAACCGCTCAGTGGTGAATGCAATCGCGGCTGCCACTTCATCCGGATCGCGCACGTCCATCCGGTATGCCGCGGCTTTCCCACCTGCTTTCGACAACATTTCCACTGCAGCATCCAGCTTCTCCTGATTGCGGCTGGCCAGCACGACGGAGGCGCCGAGCCTGGTGTACTGCGTCGCGATCTCCAGCCCGATTCCAGTCGCGCCGCCGGTGATAAACGCCACGCGGCCGGCGAGTGTATTCAATGCATACATCAGTTTTCCCCCTTGTCTTTGCGTCGCGCCGCGAGCGCACGTTGATGCCCGGGCATGGCAGTCGCCAGCGCGAAGGCGTCGGCCTCGTGACCCAGCGCAGCTTCCATCGTTTGTGTCCAGGTCTGGCGGCTGACCGATTTGGTCAGCATCAGCGACTCGTGGGGCAGCGCCAGCAGTTCCGCCACCAATGTGCGGCTCGCTTCCTCCAGGGACGCGCGCGGCACGACACGGCGCGTCAGGCCAAGACGGCGGGCCTCTTCGGCATCCATGGTTCCGGCGGTCAGCATCAGGTCGAGTGCGGCAGGGACCCCGAGCTTGGACTGCAGCAGGAACGAGCAGCCGCCATCGGGGATCAACCCAAGGCGGACAAACGGGAAGCGCAGCGTCGCGTCGTCCGCCATGATGAGAATGTCGGCCGCCATTGCCAGCGACGCGCCACCCCCCGCCGCGGCACCCTGAACCGAAGCGATCACGATCTTGCTCATCTTGATAAGAGCAATGTGATGAAGCTGCGCAGTCAGGATGCGGTCGCGCCAGGCCAGCGGCGTTTCGGGAAAGTCGTCGGTGTCGGCGCCACCGCAGAAGGAGCGGCCAAGCCCCTGGAGCAGCACGATCCGGATAGCCGGGTCAGTGGCAATGCTCTGCAAATGGATGCCAAGCTCGGCGCGCATGGCCCCCGACATGGCATTCAGCTTGTCAGGACGGTTCAACGTCAGAACCGCCACGCCATTTTCCTTTTCGAGCAAGACTGTTGGTTCGCTGCTCATGCGTCCTCCTGGTAGCTGGCTGACATGGTGTGGCTCCTTGATGATTGCTTCAGAAATTGAAAAGGCCGGGTCACTAAAGCAAATGAGATGCCAGTGCGCCAGATCAGGCAAAGACCATCCTCAGGCCGGATTTTCAGGCGAAATGGGCTGAAGTCTGTCTTTGTCACAAACAGCGTCGCATCCGGGAAAGACACATCCACACTGTGCGTCAACGGTGCTTGGACGGAGGAGGGTCTCTTGATGAACCAGCGGATCTTTCGTGAGCCGAGCTTTCGCCAGCCCCCTCCACGAAGCTGACGCGGTGCCAAGTTCGCTTGCTCGGCTTCCTTGATGAGCCTGAGGATCGACCATCAGGCCACGCGAGGCGACCTCCTGGTCCCGCAATTGCGGGACCGACGTGCAGTGATGCACGCGCGCAAGTTGGCTCAAGCGAGTTCGCAACCCCGCATGACAGAAGCCGGTGCGCTGAACCGCGAGCTCGTACTGATAGTTGGCCGCCCCTGGGGCACGCGGACCGGGCTATGAGTGCGAATGCTTCGCAGACAGGTGCCGGTGGGACAACGGTTCCGCTGGAGCCAATGCCCAACGCTGGCTCCTGTTCAGCTTGTCATCGTGCATACGAGAAAAGTCAGCCTTGCCTGGCCGGCCTTCCTGCAGCATCGCAGCGGCAGAGTGGCATGGAGACCAAGCGCGCTGGAAACGCTGACTAACGCCGTGGGATGTTCTCCGCAAGAGCATGTTGGTTGCGAGCGGTGTATTCCCTGGCGACAGCGTGGCCGATGGGGGCTTCGCTCCAAACTTCGTCATGGCCCCGACGCCACGTCGTGCGCCGCCTTATGGCATTAACAAGGCAGTTTGTGCCAACCGCATATACAAGGAAGGAGCAGCCGCCTTGAAATGGCATGGAAGCTGCTTTGAAGAGGTTATTGGCGACCACACCTTCGCTCAGTTCTGCAGCGCGGGCCGACAGATGGCCCTGCCGCGCGTCGCAAAGGTACTAGCGCCATAGCCGCACACATGTGCCGGATGATCAACTGAATCAAGCAACCTATAGGAATGTCATGCCAGGTCCGCTGTCTGGAATCAAGATTGTCGACTTAACATCGGTGGTGATGGGGCCATATGCCACCCAGATCTTCGGAGACATGGGTGCGGATGTCATCAAGGTGGAAAGTCCGGAAGGCGACATCATGCGACATATGGGCGTAGGCCGCAGCGAGACCATGGGGCCGATTCACCTGTCCGTGAACCGGAACAAAAGAAGCCTAATGCTTGACCTGCGAATGCCTGCAGCTCGGGAGGCGCTCCTGCGCGTGCTTACGGATGCCGATGTCTTTGTCCACGCCATGCGGCCGGCGGCTATCGAACGGCTTGGGTTGGATTATCCGCAGATCAAGGAGGTCAATCCTGGCATCGTCTACTGCGGCGCCTATGGTTTTGGGAAGGGTGGCCCGTATGCCGAAGATCCCGCCTACGACGACATGATCCAGGGCGTGTCCGGCCTGTGCGCCCTGAACGCGCACCTGGCAGGCGAGCCACGCTTCACGCCAACGATCATTGGCGACAAGGTGGCCGGCTTGACTATTGCATATAGCATCCTGGGTGCATTGTTCCACAAGGTGCGCAGCGGCGAAGGGCAAAGTATTGAAGTTCCCATGTTCGAGTCTCTCGCCTCGTTCATGCTGATCGAGCACCTGTGGGAGCGCGCCTTTGACCCGGAGCATGGTTCGGTGGGCTACCCGCGCGTCCTCAGTCAACTCCGCAAGCCGCACCGTACAAAGGACGGCTATCTGTGCGTGCTGCCTTACACCGACAAGAACTGGCAAGACTTCTTTACGCTGGCCGACCGCGCAGATCTCGCGGCCGATCCGCGTTACTCCACGGCAAATAACCGCAGCCGGAACTATGAAACCCTGTACAAGGTGCTGGGTGACATCATGGCGGAGCGTACGTCGGGAGAGTGGCTTAGCCAGTTGCGGCCGCTCAGCATTCCGGTAGCGCCGGTAAACAGTCTTGAGGACTTGTTCAGCGATCCGCATCTGGCAGCTGTCGGCATGTTTTTCCAGAAGACCCATCCGAGCGAAGGTGTGCTAACGCAAGTCAGGCCTCCGGTCAACTTCGCTAAGACGCCTAGCGAAGTGCGCCGACTTGCTCCCCGCCTGGGCGAGCACAGTCGCGAAGTGCTTGCTGCGGCAGGCATGTCGGATAGCGAAATCGCGGCACTGGCGGCAGCCGGTGCAACCTGCTAACCACCGCGAGAAGGCCCTCGCCCTTCTCTACCGATACATCGGCCATGCACGCCCATGATCACCGGCGCACCGGATGGGCCGTGGCCAGAACAACCCGTTGATTCCCGGAGACTGTACATGGTAGCGCCTTCACACTTTCTTTCTCGACCTGCTTGCGTCAGGAAGGCGAGTCACTCGCGCACGATTCAACTTCAGGCCTACGAGCGTCAGGATGGCCTGTGGGATCTGGAGGCGTTGATCGAGGACGTAAAGCCTGAAGAGTTTACGACGCAGACAACGCATTTTGCGTGCGGGGTGCCCATTCACCTGATGGTCATGCGGGTCACGGTCAATGATGCCCTGGATGTCCTGGCGGCCGAAGGCAGCATGCAGCGGATGCCATTCCCTTCGATCTGCCCGGAGGCACAGGTACGCCTCGAGCGACTGGTTGGTGCAAACCTGCTCAAGGGATTTCGCCAGGAAATCTCCAAGCGCATACCCGCGCATGACCGCTGCTCACATCTGTCGGAGCTGGCCTCGTTACTGCCTACCCTTGCCGTGCAGTCGATGCTGCAGGGTAAGATTGTCGCCGAAGGCGATACGCTGCCGAGCGCTCGCCCGCTGAAGATCGGCGGATGCCATGCGTGGAGAGAGGATGGCCCGATGGTCTTGAAGCATTATCCGCAGTGGTACCGACAGCCTGTGGCATCTGGAAAATAACCAGGCGAAGCACCCGATACGCCGTCATGGAGGCGGGCCGGAATCCGCCAAAAGCTCCCCGAGCAGGGGGCCCGCCTGCGACTGGACATTGCGCGGCGCCGACCGCGTTAAACCGGGGCTAACTAGGCGACAATGCGGTGGTCTTCTTCTCCGGCGATGGAGCGATATCATCGCTCAACGAAAGACCGCGGCTTCGCTGACGATGCTATAAGCGCAACGTTATCGTGCCTTTCGCCGCACCCAGCAACGCCAACTCCTTACGTGTACCCGGCCCGTTGTGGTCAAACCACGAGGTGCCAGAGATGACGGAAGCGCAACGGCGGTCGCTGGCCGATCCTGGCCCCTGACCAAGTGATCTACATGGCCGCCCTCCTCCCGTGAACACTTTCGGCGACCAGTCTACGCTTGCAGTTGTCGCAACCAATCATTGACGATCTGCCGGTCAAAGCGACGATCCAGCCAAGTTAGCCGACCGCCGACCTCATTCGCGTAAGTCTTCCAGCACGATCTGCCCCTCGCGCAACGACTCGAGCCGATCGAGGAACTCATACTCACAGCGTGAGTCCCTGGGCCTCCAGATACCTCGCGATCCCGCCCATGTCCTTTGGCGGACAAGGCCCACAACCCGCCACGCAACGTCGCAGCCGCCCAGGACGTCGCCGCAGCGTACGCCGCTCCACCCGTATCTCGTGGCGTCACCACGCGTTGAAGTCATACACATAGAAGAAGCCTTCGTGTTCGCGGAAATGAAACGCAGTCAGTGGCCAGGTGGCTGCCGCCTATGCCAATGCTTGTGCTATTTGGCTGAAAGCTGGTGGTACTTGCGGATGAAATCGCGCAGGTCCGGATAGATGTCCTCGCGCCAGCGCCGGCCCGAGAAAATCCCGTAGTGGCCGCAACGCGGCGCGGTGATGTGCTGCTTGCGGTTTTCCGGGATGCCGCTGCACAGGTCGTGCGCGGCGGCGGTCTGGCCCGCGCCCGAGATATCGTCCAGTTCGCCTTCGACCGTCATCAGCGCGGTGCTCTTGATATCCTGCGGCCACACCGGCTTGCCATCGATGGCCCACGTGCCGTTGGCCAGGCGGAATTCCTGGAACACTTCGCGGATGGTATCGAGATAATATTCGGCGGCCATGTCCAGCACCGCGTTGTACTCGTCGTAGAAGCGCACATGCGCCTCGGCGTCGTCGGCGTCGCCCTCGACCAGGCTCAGGTAATAGTCATAGTGCGAGGACAGGTGCCGGTCCGGGTTCATCGCCATGAAGCCGGCATGCTGCAGGAAGCCCGGGTACACGCGGCGGCCGTGGCCGGGGTAGTTAGCCGGCACGGTGTAGATCACGTTGTTCTCGAACCACTCGAACGACTTGTTGGTGGCCAGCGAATTGACGGCGGTCGGGCTCTTGCGGGCATCGATCGGGCCACCCATCATGGTCATGGTGCGCGGCGTGGTCTCGCCGGCCGAGGCCATCAGCGAGATCGCGGCCAGCACCGGCACGGTCGGCTGGCAGACCGAAACCACATGCAGGTTCTCGGCGCCGATATGGCGGATGAACTCCTGGATGTAGTAGATGTAGTCCGAAAGGTGGAAGGCGCCGTCTTCGATCGGCACCATGCGCGCGTCGATCCAGTCGGTCACGTAGACCTTGTGGTCCTGCAGCAGCGTGCGCACGGTGTCGCGCAGCAGCGTGGCATGGTGGCCCGACAGCGGCGCGCACACCAGTACCACCGGCTCGTCCTTCAGCAGCTTGATGGTTTCCGGATCGTCCGCATAGCGCTTGAAGCGCAGCAGCTTGCAGAACGGCTTTTCCAGCACGGACTGCTCGACGATGGGGATGTCGCGCCCGTTGGAGCGCACCGACCTGATGTCGAACGAGGGTTTTTCGTATTCCTTGCCGAGCCGGTACAGCAGCTCATAGCCGGCAGCCAGGCGGGGAGCGCCGGGCACCAGTGACATTGGGCTGAGGGGATTGGTGAATGTCTTGGCGGTCGCCTGCGCCCATGCGGTGAGCGGGTGCAGGATCGAGCGCTGGAACTCATGCAATTGGTAGAACATGCTGTTTCTGCCTGAATATTGCTTAGGAGTACGTACTGCCTAGTACTGCTGTACTGGCGCAGTGTTGGCGATAAAGCGTCAGTCCAGATGGATATTCGACGCCGAAATGACATCCCTCCAGAACTTTGCGTTGGTCCTCACGGTGCTGGCGAATGTAGTGGGCGTGCCACCGGTGAGGACGTAGCCGGTTTCGGTTACGCGCGTGCGGATGGCGGGCGCCGCCATCCGTCCCGACGCAACTAACCTGAAAAAGCCGCCAGAGGCTGTGTCTCATCACCGTTGTGCGTAAACGTCAGGTCGGTGCGCTCACTTGATGCAGCAACGCCATTTTTGAACCCCTTGGGCTCCAATCTCGGAACAGCTTCAAGGCGCAGCCACCTCTTTCTGCCTAAATTGACAGAATTGCTTCGCTCCATCGTCACTGACTATGTCCGCGGCGCCAGCACGGCAAAAATCGCGGTGGCCCGCAGCAGACAACGTTCGCCGCTGAACACCCGACACGTGCCATAGCGCAGACGCGAGCCGAGCTTTTCGAAATCAACCCGCGCTTCCAGCCAGTCGCCAAGGCGGCCTGAATCCAGATAATCCAGGCTCAGGTTCACTGTGACGGCTTGCTTCGATTGCCCAGTTTCCAGGGACATCATCTTGCCGATCGCCATATCCGCGAGCGTTGCGAGCATGCCGCCATGGGGAATGCCGAGGTTATTCAGGTGGCATTCGCCGATGCGCACCGCCAGCGTGCGGCGCTCGGCGTGAATGTAGAGTCGTCCAAAGTTGGCCATGTACCCGCCGAGCTTGTCCAAGGCTACAAAGCCTTCCGGCACGCCAGCATCCGTCCCCGCCGTTTTTTTGCTCGGGGCGTCGGTGGTAGTGATCTCACATTCGGTCATGGTGTCATCCAAAGCATCGAGAATCCGCGAAGCTGCGCGCGGCACCTTGCGACCATACGTAGGCCGGTATCTCGCCTCTGCGCGAGTGCCACAAGCCGGCCGGGTTGACGTTGTGCAACGCCCGCAGAGATGCTGCAGGCCAACCGCCCAATATGGCTAACGTTGGAGCGGCTGCCGCATCCGGACAATATCGGCTCGTGGCACGGGACAGTACCTACTCCAGCCCCTAGTCAAGACTCAGATTTGAGTGGCGGACGATCTGGCCCCAAAGCCGCTGCTCGCTGTCGACGAAGGCTGCGAACTTTGCCTGCGGCTGTCCCCCCGGGAGGCTTCCCATCTCCCTGATCTTGGCCACGACTTCCGGATCGTGCATGGCCTTGATCAGGCTGTCCTGCAGCTTGGCGACAATGGCCGGCGAGGTCTTGGCCGAGACGAAGAATCCGGCCCAGCCCGTCACCACGAAATCATTGACGCCTGCTTGCGCCATGGTTGGCACCTCCGGCAGGCTGGCGACGCGTTCGGCGCTGGTGACTGCCAGGGCACGCAGTTTCCCTGCGCGTATCTGCGGCAGCGCTTGCGTGAGGTTGTCGAACATGAAGGTGGTTTCACCGGACACCAGCGAGGTGGTCGCCGGAACCGAACCGCGGTAAGGCACATGAATGGCCTTAGTGCCGGTGCGCATCCCAAACATCTCACCGCTCAGGTGCGTGGTCTGCCCGATGCCGGCGGAGGGGAAGCTAAGCTGGCCCGGCCGCCTCTTCAGCTCCTCGACCAGGTCCGCGACCGTCCTGATCGAGGACTGCGCGTTGACCACCAGTACGTTTGGGAACACGATCAGATCGGTGAGCGGGATAAAATCCGCGGGGCGATAGGGCAGTTGCTTGTAGGCGCTGTAGTTGATGGCGTGGGAACCGGTATTACCCGCCACCAGGGTGTAACCGTCTGCCGGCGCCCGAAGCAGTGCCTGCACGCCGATAATGCCGCCGCTTCCGGGGCGATTGTCGATGATGACAGGCTGGCCCAGCAGGCCCGCGAGCTTCTGTGCCATGACGCGGGCCGGAATGTCGATAGTGCCCCCTGGCGCGCCCGGAACGATGATGGTGATCGGCCGCTCCGGCCAGGCTGCGGCCGCCGGCGTCGTGACGGCGGCCGAGAACGTCGCCACCAGCGCCAACCCAAGCGCCGCCTTGATCAATAGCTTGAAACGCATATTTGTTCTCCTCCACGTAGTGGTATTGCCGTCAGTGGGCCGGCCGGATCATTCCGGCTCTTGCAGCCTCACTGCGCGACTGTGTGCGCCGAGCGCGGTCTTTAGCGCGCGGCCATCCGGATGGCACCGTCAAGGCGAATGGTTTCCCCATTGATCATCGGATTTTCAAGGATGTGCAGCGCCGTCGAAGCAAACTCGTCCGGCTTGCCCAGGCGTGCCGGATGCGGAACGGAAGCGCTGAGCGCGGCTCGCACAGTCTCCGGCAAGCGGTCCAGGATGGGGGTATCGAACACGCCCGGCGCGATGGTGCTGACGCGGATCAGGCGCTGGGCCAGGTCGCGCGCGGCCACCAGCGTCATGCCAACCACGCCGGCCTTGGCGGAAGCGTAGGGAATCTGGCCAATCTGCCCCTCGTAGGCAGCCACCGAGGCGGTGAGCACGCAGGCACCGCGCTCACCGTCGACGGGCTCGTTCTTTGCCATGCGTGCCGCCGCCAGCCGCAGCGAGTTGAAGGTGCCGATCAGGTTGATCCGTACAATCGATTCGTATTTTTCGATCGATCCCGGTGTTCCGTCCTTCTCGACCAGCCGCACGGTGCCGCCCAGTCCCGCGCAGTGGACCAGCGCGCGCAACGGGCCAAGCGATTCGGCCGTGTCGTAGACGCGGCCCATCTGCTCCGTATCGCAGACATCCGCCTGCACGAATCGCGCCTTGTCGCCAAGTACCTGCATGGCGGCGGCACCCCGCTCTGCCGACAGGTCGGCGATGACCACGGCGACGCCTCGTTCGAGCAAGCGGCGGGCGGTGGCCAGTCCCAGGCCAGAGGCGCCCCCGGTAACCACGGCAGACATGTTTTCCAGCTTCATCTTGGTTCTCCTATCCTTCTTGGTGTCATTCACCCTGGATCGACTTTCGCGATCCGGGTCAACGCCGCGCAACGATTGCGGCGTTCGTCATGCGCCCAGGCGCGCGTAGCGGACGCCAGCAGCGGCGGCCAGCGGTCGGCGTTTGCGCGTCGATTCAGTACGATTTCGGCAGCCCCAGCACGCGCTCGGCGATAAAGCACATGATCAGCTGCGGGCTGACCGGCGCGATACGCGGGATATACGACTCGCGCAGCAATCGCTCGACCCGGTACTCGCGTGAGTAGCCCATGCCGCCCAGCGTCAGGATGGCGGTCTGGCAAGCGTTGTGCCCTGCTTCCGCAGCAAGGTATTTGGCGGTGTTGGCCTCGGCGCCGCAAGGCTCGCCGGCGTCGTACAGCGCGGCAGCCTTGAGCATCATGAGGTTGGCCGCCTCGAGCTGCATCCATGCCTGCGCCAGCGGATGCTGCACCCCCTGGTTCATGCCGATCGGACGGCCGAACACGACGCGCTCCTTGGCATATTGCGTGGCGATGGCCAGCGCCGCGCGGCCCAGGCCGACGGCCTCGGAAGCGATCAGGATGCGCTCCGGGTTAAGCCCGTGCAGGATGTACTCGAAGCCGCGCCCTTCTTCCCCGATGCGGTCTTCCTCGGGAATGAACAGGTCGTCGATGAACAGCATGTTGGTGTCGACAGCGGCGCGGCCCATCTTGTCGATCTCGCGGATCTCGATCTTGCTGCGGTCAATCCTGGTGTAGAACAGCGACAGCCCGTCGGTGGGCTTCTTCACCGATTCCAGGGTCTGCGTGCGCGCCAGCAGCAGCATGCGGTCGGCCACCTGTGCGGTGGAGATCCAGATTTTTCGGCCGCTCACCGAATAGCCGCCCGGCACCTTCCTGGCAAAAGTCTTGAGCTTGCTCGTATCGAGTCCGGCGTCGGGTTCAGTCACGCCAAAACAAGCTTTTTCCTGGCCGGCGATCAGAGGCGGCAGATAACGACGTTTTTGTTCGTCGGTCGCGAACACCACCACGGGATTCAGACCAAACACGTTCATGTGCACAGCCGAGGCACCAGTCATCCCGGCGCCCGACTGCGAGATGGTCTGCGTCACCAGCGCGGCCTCCAGAATGCCCAGGCCGGCGCCGCCAAACGCTTCCGGCATCGCCACGCCCAGCCACCCGCCTTCGCACAGTGCCTTGTAGAACTCATGCGGATAGGTGCCGGACTTGTCGAGCCGGTCCCAGTACTCCATGTCGAACTGCGAGCAGACCGCCTGGACTGCCTCGACGATGGACTTTTGCTCTTCGGAAAATTGGAAATTCATTTCTGATCCTTGCTCAGATTGAGGTTTGAGATCGTGAACGACGCTGTGCACGCCCCTGGGATTCGATCAGGATGGCTGCACCGCTGGTTCGGGTGCCGGAATGTAAAATGGGCCAGTTTCAGGAGCGCCAGAGTCGACCTTGTGCCCGGTCATCGAGTGCACGCTCTATCTCCACGGTATGCT
Organism: Cupriavidus sp. IK-TO18; assembly: GCF_015549295.1. Taxonomy (NCBI): domain Bacteria; kingdom Pseudomonadati; phylum Pseudomonadota; class Betaproteobacteria; order Burkholderiales; family Burkholderiaceae; genus Cupriavidus; species Cupriavidus sp. IK-TO18. The sequence continues at coordinate 31,264 of NZ_JADGMP010000031.1, read as the reverse complement.
GCCCGCGCGTTGGAATCGGACCTGGTGCCGCAGCTTTTCCATCGAAACGCGGGGCTGGCCTTGCCTGCAGCTCGCCATCCTCCTCAACGTAAATGCCGCGTGCGACGTTGTGCGGATGTCTGGCCGCTTCATCCGGGCTGAGCACAGGAGCGAAGCAGACATCGGTACCTTCCAGCAACGCACACCATTCGGCGCGGCTCTTGCTGGCGAAGATCTCGGTAAGGTGCTTACGCAATTCAGGCCATTGCTGACGCTCCCATTGGGAGCTGTAGCGCGGATCGGCGGCGAGGCCGAGATGCTCAAGCAGCAATGCATAAAACTGGGGTTCGAGCGCGCCAACTGTGATATGTCCACCGTCAGCGCAACGATAGGTTGAATAAAAGTGCGAGCTGTCATGCATGCTGGCGCCACGCTCACCGCCGATGAAACCCTTGCGCCTCGCGCCCAATAGCAACTGGAGCATATGGGCGGAACCGTCGACGATGGCCGCGTCAACTACGGTGCCCTTGCCAGTGCTGCGTGCATTCAACACGCCCGACAGAATCCCCACCGCGAGATAGAGCGCGCCGCCTCCGACATCGCCAATGACGGTGAAAGGCGACGACGGCGGCTCTGCTGCGCTGCCGGCGTAATACAGCGCCCCGGACAGCGAAATGTAGTTGTTGTCATGCCCCGCAGCCTGGGCCAGGGGCCCGGTCTGACCCCAGCCGGTCATGCGGCCGAAGACCAGGCGCGGATTGCGCGCCATGCACACATCCGGGCCCAGGCCCAGACGCTCCATGACGCCAGGCCGCATGCCCTCGATCAGCACATCGGCGTCCTCGATCAGGCGCAAGACCAGTTCGCGGCCCTCCGGGGACTTCAGGTCTGCAACGATCGAGCGCTTGCCCCGGTTCAACAGCTGGCGATCAGCTGCCGTTTGGCCCGGCGCCGGACGCTCCACCGCAATGACATCTGCGCCCAGATCGGCAAGGTGCATGGCACAGAACGGCCCTGGCCCGATCCCGCTGATCTCCACAATTCTCAATCCCGACAGCATTCCTTCTCCTCCCCAACAAGCCCCGGCGCGGTCCGCCCTTTGCCATTAGCCGAGCCGGACGCCGCTGATTCCTTTGACCGGCGACCGGTTCTCCCGGCTCACAGGCTGCGGCCGATGATCTCCTTCATGATCTCCGACGTGCCGCCATAGATCCGCTGCACGCGGCTGTCCACGAATGCCCGTGCGATGCCATACTCGCGCATGAAACCGTAGCCGCCATGCAGCTGCAGCAGTTCGTCGACTGCCTGCCCCTGCGCTTCCGTGGCATAGAGCTTGGCCATGGCCGCCATTTCGCTGGTGAGCTTCTGCTCGAAATGCAGCGCGATGCAGTGATCGATGAAGACACGGCAGGCGACAGTCTTCGCCTTGATCTCTGCCAGCTTGAAGCGCGTGTTCTGCAGGTCGAACACCGGCTGGCCGAAGGCCTTGCGACTCTTGGTGTAGGCAATGGTGTCTTCCAGCATGGTTTCCATGACCACCGGGCTGCGCACCGAGACCATCAGTCGCTCCTGCGCCAGTTGGTGCATCAGGTAGCCGAAACCTTTGCCCTCTTCGCCCAGCAGGTTCGCGGCAGGCACGCGGACCTCGTCAAAGAAGAGCTCGGACGTGTCCTGTGCCTTGAGGCCGATCTTCTCCAGCAGCGGGCCCTTGGTGAAGCCGGCCGTGCCGGCTTCCACCACGATCAGGCTGATGCCGCGCGTGCCGGCGGCGGGATCGGTCTTGCACGCCACGATCACCAGATCCGAATTGGCGCCGTTGGTGATAAAGGTCTTCTGTCCGTTGATGACGTAGCTGTCGCCGTCGCGCCGCGCGGTCGTGCGCAGCGACTTCAGGTCGCTGCCGATGCCCGGCTCGGTCATGGCGATGGCGCCGATCTTCTCGCCGCGCGCCATCGGCGGCAGCCAGCGCTCCTTCTGCGCCTCGGTGCCGTAAGCGAGGATGTACGGCGCCACAATGTCAGAGTGCAGCGGAAAGCCCGGGCCGGTGGCCAGCACGCGCATCAGTTCTTCGATCACGACAATGGAATGCCCGAAGTCGCCGCCACCGCCACCGTACTGCTCGGGGATGGCGCACAGCAGCAGGCCTTCGCGGCCAGCCTTGAGCCAGGTTTCGCGCGGCACGCAGCCGACCTTTTCCCATTCGTGGTGGTAGGGTGCGATTTCGCGCTGGACGAATTTGCGAACCTGGTCGCGGAACTGTTCGTGATCTTCACGGAGGGCTGTTCGCATGGGGATGTCTCCTTTGGATGGTGCTTGTCTGGGTTGGCAGGCGGGCGGCTCAGCTGGCCGCCGCCGGGCTTTCGGCCGCCGCTGCGGCAGCGGCCGCGTACTGGTTGATGAGCAGCCGCTTGTAGAGCTTTCCGTTCTCGAGTCGCGGCAGCGCCGTGACGAAATCCACGCTGCGCGGGCATTTCACGTGCGAGATGTGCTGGCGGCAGAAGTCCAGGATCGCCGCGGCCAGCTCCGGCGTGGGCTGCTGTGCTGACTGCAGTTCGACCACCGCCTTGACGGCTTCGCCGAACTCCGGATGCGGCACGCCGATGACCGCGACATCCGCCACGCCGGGGTAGGTCGCAAGCAGGTTTTCGATTTCCTGCGGGTAGATGTTGACGCCACCGGACAGGATCAGGTCAGTGCGGCGCCCGGACAGATAGAGATAGCCGTCTTCATCGACGTGGCCGATATCGCCAAAGGTCGCGCAGCCCTGTGCATCGTAGGCGTCGGCGGTTTTCTGCGGATCGTTGTGGTAGGCAAAGCGCGGCGCGCCCGAGAACCAGATGCGGCCCTGCTGCCCCACCGGCACCTGCTGGCCCGCCTCGTCCTTGATGTGGATCTTGCCCAGCAGCGCGGGCCCGACCGTACCTGGCCTGCGCAGCCACTGCTCGCTGTCGACGCCGGTCAGGCCAATGCCCTCGGAGCCGCCGTAGTACTCGTACCAGACCTTGCCCCACCAGTCGATCATGCGCTGCTTGACGTCGGGCGGGCACGGTGCGGCGGCATGGATCGCCACCCGCATGCTCGACAGGTCGGCCTGCGCACGCACTGCGTCGGGCAGCGCCAGCAGGCGGATCATCATGGTCGGCACCCACTGGCTGTGCGTGACGCGGTATTGCGCGATCAGCTGCAAGGCCTGTTCGGCGTCGAAGCGGCTTGACACGATATTCTCGCCACCCCAGTCGATATTGCGCATCACGCTGCGCATGGGCGCCGCGTGATATAGCGGTGCCATGGTCAGGTAGACGGTGTCGCGGCCAAACTGGAAGAACTCGCGCCAAACCACGGCGTCATAGGCGTCGCGGAAGCGGTCGGCGAACGGCACCAGCGGGCGCCGGATGCCCTTGGGCTTGCCGGTGGTGCCGGAGGAGTAAAGGAAGTCGCGTCCCACCGCCCGCTCGGGCAGGGGCGCGCCGGTGTCATAGTCCGCAAGGGCTTGCGCAAAGGACAGGAAGCCGGGCGCTTCCCCGTCGAGCAGGTATTTGTCGCCGGTCCAGCCTGCGGCGGCTGCCGTCGCCAGTCCTGCAGCCAGTTCCGCCGTCTTGCGCGTCGCGACCAGCAGCCTGGCACCGCAATCGCGCAAGATATATTCCACTTCCGAAGGATTCAGGTGCACGCTTACAGGCGTGTAGTAGAGTCCCGCACGCCGTGCGCCCCAGGCCAGGGCGAACATGGCCGGGTGGTTTTCCATCAGCAGCGCGATCCCCTCGCCCTCCTTCAAGCCAGCACCGATCAGCCATTGCGCGACCAGGTTGGCGTGCGCATCGAGTTCACCGTAGGTCAGGTTCAATGTCGCCTGCCCATCGGTCAGCCGTACGGCGGCTTTGTCGGGTTGAACCTGCGCCCAATGGGCAAGCCGGTCCACGGTCTGTAGTGTCTCCATTGTCTCCTCTCTCCTCTGGTCCGGCCCTGCTCGTTTGCGCGGACCCGGATCTCCGTTACGTCAACCCGTCACAGCCAGATCAGCCATAGCTGGCTGGGGGAATGCCCAGCGCGGCCTCAATGCTGCGCACCATCGTGGCCAGGCGCGGACCCACGTCCTCCTCCAACTGGCCCGGCCGCAATTCGAAGCTCGGCACGGTGCAGGCGAACACGTAAATCTCGTCCGGCACGTTGGACCGCACCGGCACGGCGACGGCATCGAGTTGGTGATGCAGGTCACCGTGGCTGATGCAAAAGCCGCGTTCGGCCAGGTTCTTACGCGCTTCCGACATGCGATCGGCCAGCCAGGCGCCGTGCTCGGGATCGCTTGCGCGCATCGCCTCGACATAGCGCTCCCGTTGTTCGGGGGGCAGTGCCGCAAGGTAGGCCCGTCCCTTTGCCGTGCGCGACAGCGAGATATGGCTGCCCATCGCCGGCCGCACGGTCTCGCATTCCTTGGCCTGGGCCAGTTCGATAAAGACCAGGTCCAGGCCCGCGCCCAGTCCCAGCGAAACCTGGCCCCGCACGCGATCGGCCAGGGCCTGCATTGGGCCGAAAGCCAGCTGGCGGATACGCACCCGCGCCAGCAGCGGCGAAGCCAGGCGCGCCAGCCCGGGTGCCGGCTGAAAACGGCCGGTCAGTTCGTCGTAGCGCAGCAGGCCGGCCTCGCACAGCGTCGAGGCCAGGCGGAACAGCGTCGGCCTCGGCAGGCCGGTAGCGGCCATCAGGTCCCGGGCGTTCAACTCCGGCGTCGCGGTGGTGAAGGCCTGGAGGATCTGGATGCCGCGCGCCAGCGCACTGCCTGCGGCAGTTGCGCCACTTTCGGCTTGCAACTCGGATGGAAGCTCTTGAATTTGAGATTCACGTTTCATTTTGTATCTCCGTTTCACAAATTATGGACACATGATTTGACTTGCGCAACTATTTTCGAGACACTAATCTCACTTTTGGAGGAGACGCGATGACTGAAGCATTCATCTATGACGCTGTACGCACCCCGCGCGGCAAGGGCAAGCCCGGCGCCGGCGCGCTGTATGAGGTTAAGCCGATTGATCTTGTCGTCACATTGCTGGAGGCGCTGCGCCAGCGCCACGACCTGGATCCAGCGCGCGTGGATGATCTCATCATGGGCATCAGCTCCGCGGTCGGCGATCAGGGCTCCTGCCTGCCCCGCATCGCTGCTCTGTGCGCGCCGGGCGGCTGGACGCAGGTGCCCGGTATGGCACTGCAGCGTTTCTGCGGCGCCGGCCTGGAAGCGCTCAATATCGCCGCGGAGAAAGTCCGCTCTGGCTGGCACGACCTGATCGCCGCCGGCGGCGTGGAGTCGATGTCGCGCCTGGGCCTCGGCGCCTCCGGCGGGGCCTGGATCTATGACCCGGCCACCAGCCTGAAGATCGCTTATGTGCCGCAGGGGTTCAGCGCCGACATGGTCGCCGCGCTGCATGGCTTTTGCCGCGAACAGCTCGACGAGTACGCGCTGCGCTCGCAGGCGCTCGCCGCCGCGGCCCGGCGCGAGGGGCATTTTGCGCGCTCGCTGGTGCCGGTGCGCGATGCCAGCGGGCTGGTGATGCTGGACCATGACGAATACATTCGCGAAGAAACCACCGCGGCGTCGCTGGCGTCGCTCAAGCCGGCCTTTGGCGGCGCGCCTGGCGCGGCCAACGCCGTGGTAGCCCGCCAGCGCTATCCGGAACTCGATCGCATTGATGCCGTGCACACCGCCGGCAACTCCTCAGGGATCGTCGATGGGGCCGGCCTGGTGCTGATCGGCAGCGAGCGCATCGGGCAGGAGCTTGGCCTGCGTCCGCGTGCGCGCATCCTGGGCACGGGCCTGGCGTCGGTGGAAGCCACGCTGATGCTCACTGGCCCGGTGCCAGCCACGCAGAAGGCGCTGGCCAAGGCCGGCCTGCGTGCCGACCAGATCGACCTGTTCGAAGTCAACGAAGCCTTTGCCGCGGTGCCGCTGCATTTTGCCAAGACGCTCGAAGTGCCGCTGCAGAAGGTCAACGTCAATGGCGGCTCCATTGCGATGGGCCATCCGATCGGCGCCACGGGCGCGATCATCGTCGGCACCCTGCTCGATGAACTGGAACGCCGGCAGCAGCGCTACGGCGTGGCCACACTGTGCGTGGCCGGTGGCATGGGCGTGGCCACGGTCATCGAACGCCTCTGAGCCCCGAGACATCCAGAACCACGCACGCAGCCTATCAGCCCGCCCTGCCGGAGACCCCGAGATGCAAGCCCCGATTCAGTACCACAAGTCCGCCGACGGTATCGTCACCCTCACCTTCGATGCGCCGGAACAAAGCGTCAACACCATGTCCGATGCCATGCGGCAGTGCTTTGCCGACATGGTGACCCGCCTCGAAGCCGAGAAAACCGACATCGCCGGCATCATCCTGACGTCCGCCAAGGAAACCTTCTTCGCCGGCGGCGACCTGAACCGCCTCTACAAGATGCAGCCCGCCGATGCGCAGCGGCTGTTCGACGCCACCGAGCTCGGCAAGAACACCCTGCGCCGGCTCGAAACGCTGGGCAAGCCAGTGGTGGCCGCGCTCAATGGTACCGCGCTGGGCGGTGGCTTCGAGATCGCGCTGGCCTGCCACCATCGCATCGCGCTGGACAAGCCCAAGGTCCAGTTCGGCCTGCCCGAAGCCACGCTGGGCCTGATGCCCGGCGCCGGGGGCGTGGTACGCATGACCCGCCTGGTCGGCCTGGCTGCTAGCCAGCCGTATCTGCAGGACAGCAAGCTGATGTCCCCTGCCGAGGCCGTCAAGAGCGGGCTGGTTCACGCGCTGGCCGAGTCGAAGCAGGCGCTGCTTGACGCCGCGTGCGCCTGGATCATCGGCCACCCCGCGAGCACCCAGCCCTGGGACGTCAAGGGCTACGTGCCGCCGGGCGGCTGGAACGATGCGGACGGCCCCAAGCGCTGGATCTCCACCGCCGCTGCCGCGGTACGCGCCAGGACCAAGGGCTGTTACCCGGCGCCGGAAGCAATCCTGTGCGCCTCGGTCGAAGGCATGCAGGTGGACTTCGACACCGCCAGCCGCATCGAATCGCGCTACTTCGTGCAGCTCGTTACCGGCAAGGTATCCAAGAACATCCTGCGCACCTTCTGGTTCCGTGCCAACGAGATCAAGTCGGGCGCGCAACGCCCGCAGGGCGTCCCCAAGGGCAAGGTCGGCACGCTGGCCGTGCTAGGCGCGGGCATGATGGGCAAGGGCATTGCCTACGTAGCCGCAACACGCGGCATCGACGTGTGGGTCAAGGACGCGACCGTGGCGCAAGCCGCCGGCGCGCGCGATGCCGCCGACAAGCTACTCGCCAAGCGCGAAGAGAAGGGCGAGATCGATGCCGCCCGCCGCCGCGAGATCGTGGAGCGCATCCGCCCGGTGGAGCGCTATGAAGACCTGTCCCACGTCGATCTGGTGATCGAAGCCGTGCCCGAGAACCCTGCGCTGAAGGCCGAGATCACGCGGTCTGCGGAGCCGCTGCTGGCCGACCGGGCATTCTGGGCGTCGAACACGTCCACGCTGCCGATCACGGGCCTGGCCGAGGCGTCCGGGCGCGCCGACCGCTTCATCGGCATGCACTTCTTCTCGCCGGTGCACCGCATGCAGCTGGTGGAGGTGATCAAGGGCGAGCGCACGTCAAAGGAGACGCTGGCCCAAGCGCTGGACTTCGTCATGCAGCTGGGCAAGACCCCGATCGTCGTCAACGACAGCCGGGGCTTCTTCACCAGCCGCGTGTTCAGCACCTTCACACGCGAGGGCGTGGCGATGCTGGGCGAAGGCCAGGATCCCGCCGCGATCGAGGCGGCGGCTGCGTTTGCCGGGTTTCCCGTGGGACCGCTCGCGGTGCTGGACGAAGTCAGTCTGAGTCTCTCCTACAACAACCGCCTTGAGACGCTCGCTGCGTATGCCGCCGAGGGCCGCCCTCTTTCTGCGCATCCGGCAGACGCCGTGATGGCGCGCATGCTCGACGAATTCGGCCGAAAGGGCCGCGCCGCCGGCGGGGGCTTCTACGACTACCCGGCAGAGGGCGGCAAGGTGTTCTGGAGCGGACTGGAGCACCATTTCTTGCGCCCCGACGAGCAGTTCCCGCAGCAGGACAAGCAGGACCGGCTGCTGTTCTCCATGGCGCTGGAATCGGTGCGCATCCTGGAGGAAGGCGTGCTCGACAGCGCGGGCGACGGCGACATCGGCTCAGTGCTTGGCATCGGCTTTCCGCGCTGGACTGGAGGCGTGTTCCAGTTCCTCAACCAGTACGGCCTGGACAAGGCCGTGGCACGCGCCACGTACCTGGCTGAACACTATGGCGAGCGCTTCGCACCCCCGCAACTGCTGAAAGACAAGGCAGCACGCGGTGAACAGTTCTGACCGTACGGAACATTGAAAGGAGACAATCATGCAACCCATAAAGACGCTCGCCACTGCCCTTGTTGCAGCCACTTTCGCCGGCGCCGCCGGCTCAGCCCTTGCCGCGGACTACCCGAGCCGGCCGATCCGGCTGGTAGTGCCCTACGCCGCTGGCGGCACCATCGACCTGATGGCGCGCATGCTTGGACCGAAGCTGCACGCCGCACTGGGCCAGCCGGTGGTGGTGGAAAACCGTCCCGGCGGCGGCACCACCATCGGCGCCGCCTCCGTGGCGCGGGCTGAGCCTGACGGCTATACCCTGTTCCTCGGCTCCAATGCGGCTTTCACCATCAGCCCGCAGGTGATGTCAAACGTGCAGTACGACCCGCTGCGCAGCTTCGCCGCAATCGGAACGCTGGCGTCGTTTCCGAACCTGATCCTCGTCGCCCCGCAGTCGCCGTACAAGACGGTGGCCGATGTGGTGCAGGCCGCGCGCAAGTCGCCCAGCAAGATCAGCTACGCATCGTTCGGCGTCGGCAGCACCGCACAGCTGTCCGGCGAGGCGATCAAGGTCGCCTCCGGCACTGACATCGTCGAAGTGCCCTACAAGAGCGGTGCACAGTGCGTGCAGGCGCTGCTGTCCGGCGAAGTGACGTTTGCCTTCGACACCGCCATTGGCTCGGTGCAGCGCGTGAAGTCGGGCCAGGTGCGCGCGCTAGCTGTCACGTCGTCAAGCCGCCTGCCCGACCTGCCGCAGGTGCCCGGTATCACTGAAGCGGGCTATCCGTCGGCCGACGTGACTGCCTGGGTGGGCCTGTTCGCGCCGGCCGCCACGCCGCCAGCCGCGCGCACCGTGCTGAGCAACGCGTTGCGCAAGTTGATGAATGATCCGGAAGTCAAGCGCCAGTTCGCCAATCTGGGGGTGCAAGCCAGCTATCTGGACGGCGATGCCACCATGCAGCAGATGCGCAGCGAATACGTGCGCTTCGGCAAGCTGGTGGAGCAGGCCAAGATCCGCGCGAATTGAGCGGACCAGCCATTGCACTGACCCCTAGTCCTGCCTAGAGCGATCGATGGCTGAGTTTTGCCTGTCACGGAACTCAGCCCTGACGCTCCGCCGTGCCCTCGAAATTACGATGAGCTATACGACACTCTCCCTCGCCCGCGAAGGCCATCTCGCACGCGTCACCTTGAATCGTCCCGATGTCCGCAACGCCTTCAACGATATCCTGATCGCCGAGCTGACCAGCGCGTTCAACGCCCTGTCGGAAGCCGAGGACATTCGCGTCGTTGTCCTGGCAGCCAATGGCACCGCGTTCTGCGCGGGCGCCGACCTGAACTGGATGAAGCAGATGGCAAGCTACTCGCGCGAAGAGAACTTCGACGATGCCAGGCAGCTTGCGCGAATGCTCCATGCCATCTGGAGTTGCCAGAAGCCGGTGATCGCCGCGGTCCAAGGTGACACGTACGCGGGCGGCATGGGGCTGGTCGCCGCCTGCGACATCGCTGTTGCGGCGAATCACGCAAACTTCTGCCTATCTGAAGCGCGCATCGGCCTGATACCCGCCACCATCGGGCCGTACGTGGTCCGTGCCATGGGCGAGCAGGCGGCGCGCCGCTACTTCGTCACCGCCGAACGGTTCGATGCGCTGCATGCGCTGCGGCTCGGTTTCGTGCACGAAGTCGTCGCACCTGATGCGCTGGAAGCGAAGGTTGCCGAGATCGCCACGATGCTGGCTACTAACAGCCCCGCCGCGGTGCGCGAAAGCAAGCGTCTGGTCCAGAACATCTCGGGCCGCCCGGTTAGCCTCAATCTCATCAACGAAACCGCGGACATGATCGCCACGGTCCGCTCCAGCCCAGAGGGACGCGAAGGTGTGCGCGCCTTCCTCGAAAAGCGCAAACCATCCTGGCTTGCACTCGCCTGAATCATTGCCCGGATCGGCAAGCGCAACCGCCGTCTGGCGGACCACTGCCTCAACCACGGAGCGTATCCATGCAACGCCCCCCTTCCCCACGCCTCCCAGAAGGCCTTCCCACGCGCGTCAAAGTCGTCGAGGTCGGTCCGCGGGATGGCCTGCAGAATGAACGTCAGTATGTACCGGCCAGCATCAAGGTTGATCTCATCAACCGCCTTGGACGTAGCGGACTGACCGCGATTGAAAGCGCGTCCTTCGTCTCGCCAAAATGGGTTCCCCAAATGGCAGACGGGCACGAGGTCATGCAGAGCATCAATCGCGTACGCGGCACAACTTACTCCGCGCTCACGCCAAACATGAAGGGCTTCGAAGCCGCGATGCGCGCCGGGGCCGATGAAGTCGTCATTTTTGGCGCTGCCAGTGAGGCCTTTTCGCACCGGAACATCAACTGTTCGATTGCGGAGTCCACCCAGCGCTTTGAGCCTGTGGCCAGCGCGGCGAAGGCAGCCGGCCTACGACTGCGTGCGAGTGTCTCTTGCGCATTGGGTTGCCCATACCAGGGCGAGGTTAGCATCGACGCCGTCCGGGACGTTGTGGCTCGCTTCGCGGATCTGGGCTGTGATGAAATTGACATTGCCGACACCATCGGCGTGGGTACGGCGGGGCGAGTCCAGGAAGTCATGGACGCCGCTGCCAGCGCATTCCGGTTGGATGGCCTCGCGGGCCATTTCCATGACACTTATGGCCAGGCACTGGCAAACATTCTCGCCAGTCTGGAGGTCGGCGTCAGTACGTTCCATTCCTCCGTCGCTGGGCTTGGTGGCTGCCCGTATGCCGCCGGCGCCACAGGCAACGTCGCCACCGAGGACTTGCTCTTTCTCTTGCACGGTCTGGGTATCGAAACCGGCGTCAACCTCGACGATGTCGTAGACGCGGGAGCATTCATATCGGGGGCATTGGGACGGCAAGGGGCATCGCGTGTCGGCAACGCCTTGCTGGCCAAGCGCGCGAACTTGTGCGACAACACCGGCTGAAGCCATGAACTGGCTTGATCATGCGGGCTTGGGTCTGCCAGGCAATGCCTGCAGTCGCCAGGATGATGCGGTGAGCAGCATGGCCGCCGGCGTCCCCAATCACTACCTGGTGATCTCTGCCTACACGCATCGGGAAGTCGTCTTGCGCCAGCTTTCCTTTCCCTATGCGGTCTCAGTCGACCTGGAGCGGCAAACAGCGTGGTGCAACGACCGCTCGGCCTCAAGGACACTGCGGCCTGGCCGACGTACGACCATACCATCGCTCACCCGATTCGACTTGCATCTCTCGGCAAACGCCAGCGTACAGGTCCAGGTTCAGCCCGAGGACATGGAAAATTTCTCGCGCCAGGCAAGGAAACCAATGACTCACGCGCTTGCCCGTTGCGTCTTCCTCCAGCCAGGTCGGAACTGGACGAGGCATGAGTGTGCAGCGCTGCTTCACCTGTCCACAAGCGAGCTGTCACGTCAGCTGTTTGCCGAAGGGGAGTGCATGCGAGATACGGTCCGGTCAAGCCGCCTTTCCAAGTTTCTTGTCGACCTTCCCCAGCTGCCGAAAGTCAACAATCGGCTCGCCGCAGCTTATGGTTTCCACTACCAGTATCTACTTGAAGAGGCCGTCTATGAATCCTTCGGCGTCACGCTTGCTACCTTGACAGCATTGATCCGAATGAATAACAACGTCATCCCTTGGCATCATCCGCTCCAGTAGCGTCCGCATCCAGGGATCGCACGATACCGTAAAGTCCGATTCGATGAGCCAGATATTCAGCCAACCGCCCACGCTTGAAGAACTTTCCCAGCTTGCCACAGGTCTCGATGCCATAGGCGCCATGAATCTGGAAATGCTCGACGGCTACTTCACCGCGTTGATCTGCGGCCCGGACAAGGTGACGCCGAGCGATTACTTGCCGGAAGTGTGGGGGAACAAGTATTCGGCTTACACCGACGAGTTGGCCACGGCCATCCTCAGGCTACTGATGCGTCACTGGAATGCGATCGCAATGCGTTTACAAAGCGGGCTTAATTCTCCCAACGCGTATCTGCCAATACTGCTCGATCGTGATCACGGTGGGGCGCGTGGCAATGACTGGGCACATGGGTTCATTCAGGGCGTACAAATATCCCTGGAAAGCTGGAATCGCCTGTTTAATGACGAGGATCACTGCGGCCTGATTGCCGCGATCATGATCCTCCATTATGAACACGACCCGGATCCAGGGATGCGACCTCCACGCATTCCTCCGGAAAAGCGCGAAGAGCTGCTAGGACTAATGATCCATTCCGTCCCGCTGATCTACCGCTATTTCGAGCCGTATCGAAAAGCGCTGGCCAGTCCGGTCTCCACCTCCCTGCTGCAAAGCGAAAGGTTTTATGTGCCGTGTCCTTGCGGCAGCGGTCGTGACCGCGAGCTTTGCTGTCTAGGTTTGACTCGCACATTGCATTGACCAACGACAAGCGATACTAGTAGATAGTTACTGCGGGACTGTCCTCAAGTGAAACTCCGCGACGTACTTGGAAAGCTGCTGCCGCCTGCCACGCCAGCAGCCGAGGCCGCCCTGCGGAAGCTGAGAGAGCCTTGTCGAAATCAGGACCCTGGCAATGGGGACGTGGCCACACGTTCTCCTCAGCCGATCTTTGCCGGTGCTGTAGACGTTCGTGCAGCGCAGCCAGCACCCCGCGATAAGCACAACGTTATCGTCCTTTTCTCCTCCATCCCGGCGATGCCATCGCCTCTGGGTGCATCCCCCGCCTGCGCGCCGCGACTTGTCACTCGTCAGAGAGATAGCGTAAGCGCAATGGCGGTAGCCGGCTGCGGATTCAATTGGTCGATGCAACACACTGAAGACTGCTGAATTGCTCTGGCCTGCCTCGAAAGAGGTGCTGCCCTGCCGGCAAGGCAGCTTGCGGCGCTTCTCGATTGTGGTCACGATCCCAACGGCCAACCAGCCGACACTCCAAAGGCGCCTGACACCACGCTTTCAGGTATGACCGTTGCCAAGATAAAGGAGGTTTTCAAGGAGAGTGGAGGAAACCGTACCTTGGCCGCAAAACGCTCAGGTATTGCTCGCTCACCCTATGGCGTCCCCTCAAGGATTAGCGATTGCTTCAGAACATGCCACGAAGATGGGTCGTCTAGAGACAGCAGGTGTTATTTCGAGATCGTGAAACTATTTATGGAGACTTTCATTCACCGCTGTCACTCGCCTTCATCCCCTCCCCTTGGATTCCAGCGGCGCCTCCGCAGATAACTGCGCGTTATCGTACCTTATTGCTATGTCCTGGCAACGCCGGTAATCCTGTCCACGCGCTTTCGAGTCTGAGAGAGCGCAGCAGTAGCCGTCGGTCACCTTCTGGCGCTCGCCACAGCTCGCGAACGACCGCACCTCGTACACAGCCGACACTTTCCCGACAATCATCCATTTCTGCGGCGCAACTTCGCATGCGCAGGCGACAAGCCGGCCATTCTGGGCAGCGCCGGTGACCTAGTAGGTCCTAGCTAGTGAGCCACAAAGCATGAGCAACTCCCGGCTGGGTTACTTCCGGCTCAACGCCATACTCGCACTGCGGTGCCAGTGCCCGGGTGGAGAGTGCCGTTGCCGGACAGCGGGCCGCCACCACACAGACGCGAACTGCACAGGAACTCGAACAGTTCACCCCAAGGAGGGAATTCGCCCCTCCTTGCTACTTACAGGTCCGCAGGCTGCCGTGGGCGGATGATAAGCTCGCTGCCGCCGCGGATGACATCAAAGAACTTGTCGGCGCCTGAGTCAGTGAAGATGCGCTTGCGGCCGTCGAAAGTCGTGACCTCCAACTGGACCGACTTGAAGTTCTGAGGAATGGGCAATCGCAGGTCTTCCGTCCAGTTTAGCGCGCCGGCCTGCGCAGGCAGCTTAGCCTTGACGGTTACCATCTGATAGATCGGCCCCTTTACGACGCAGTTTTGCCAACCCGGGCCATACTTGATATTCAGCGGATTACCCTGTTTGATTTCGTCGAGGTGGGCTGAGTGAACAATTCCATCCGCAGTGGACTCGCTCTCGCTAATCCCATTGCATTTGCCAGCCTCACCGCCTGCGCCAGCCTGTTTGAACGCATTGACACCCTGCTCCCAATCCCAGCGCCAGCCAGCCTTGGGCTTGACGACTTTCTTGACGTCCTTGTTCTTACCTTTAAATTTCTGCTTTTGAGAAGTCCATTCCTCGACCACCTTCTGTTGGCCCTCGGTTTCCACCACATAGGAGAAGTGCCCCAAATTGGAGGGTAAGGTGACGATTGGCAGCTCTCGCTCGACTGTCTCTCGCGTGCCGGAGAGTTGATTCCAGAATCCTTCCTTGGGCGCGGAATAGGTAAGTTTCAGTGGCACAATAGCCAGCTTGTCCGCTTCCCCCTGCAACGCAGTGACAGGAACGGTGTACAGAACCTCCATCGGCCCCACCACCATGCGGGCTGCGGGCCCCTGATTAAGCGTCAGAACCGGGTCTCCCTTGTCCAGGTTAACGCCGTTGACTCGCAAGGTCACTGCATTTTTGATTTGCGCCGGCTTTACACGCGGGGAATATCGAGTGACATACGTACTGGTGCTGAACGGAATGCTCTCGACCAGTTGGTTAGCCTGATTGACCAGCAACTGGGTCGCTTCCAGGCGGTTCGCGATGTCTTGGTTGGCCCGCTCCGTCAGTTGTCGGGCATTATTGAAGGTCTGCCTCTGGGTCTCGCTAAGGTCCGAGAATGCCTTGTCCAACAGCTCTTTGTTCGCCTCCTTCCAGGTTTCAATGACACCCTTCGCTTCAATGGCGGCGCGCATGGATAGGTAGTCGCCGGCGTCCTGAGCGGAAACGATGAGATCATCCAGCCCACTGAAAATCTGCGAAATGGTGGCGCTCGTTGTAAGGCCTCCCACTGCCGCGGCGACCTGAGCATGAGCTGCTGGCATGGCCGTCAACGCAAGTGCCACCGAAACTGCCGCGCCGATTCGTTGATACTTCAACATACCCGTCATGATTCTCCCTTCTTATTCATGTTTTAAAATGCGCGCTTAATGTACCAAGGAGTTCTTTGAGGCGGGTAGCCAAGTGCGTTCATACAACACTGCAAAAAGGCGTAGCTACGGGCGGTCCGACGCGAGCTCTTGGCCGGTGATCGCCGGTCTGGCGGCCTTGGGGCTCATCGCCGGCGGCGCCCTGGTGGGTTATTTCCCGCGCCAGGCCGGCATTGTCAGCCTCACCACGTTCTTCGCTTATGCCGACGACAAGACGCGGGCCAGCCGAAATACGTGGCGCACGCCTGAGACCACCCTGCACCTCCTCGCGCTCTGCGGCGGCTGGCCGGGCGCGCTTGCCGCCCAGCACCTGCTCCGACACAAGAACCGGAAACGGGCGTTTCAGGTGTTCTGGGGCACGGTCAGCGTGAACGTTGGCGCCATGGTGCTTTGGCAATCCGTCATGGCGGCGTGAGGAAGGGACAGCCGAAGTCCGTCTGGGGCAGCGAAGAGAGCTAGATCGGGCGTTATGTTCAATATTGGGTTGGACATGCTTGTTCGCCTGCCCGCCGCGGGCATGGCAAATCAGGTTCGAGTTGGTGAGATAGACTTAAAGATATCCATGCGGAGGGTGTGCCTCGTAACGCGCTGGCTTTGCTGTCGCCCGCCGGGATAGCGACGGCCATGCCCTCCCCCGCTGCCAGCCCGAACAAGCCCTAGAGCGCGCTGGCGTCGAGCCCGATCGGCGAGGTGGGCCGTCAAACCCTTGCGTGAATCGATCTGTCTGGCAGAATCGCCGGGTCCTATACCAACAACGAGCGCGCCGTGAACACTCAGCAATTCACCCTAGCCGCACCGTCACGGGAAAGGAAATCCTCCGCCACGCCCATGGCTCACGGCACCCCCATGGTCGTCGCCCCTGTTTCGGAGGAAATCCTTCTGAGTCGCCTCAAGGAATTCAAGGCCGCGTCAGTTGGCGAACGCACTTTCGGACCGTCATGGGTCAACGACCTCGGCGTCGCGTGCATAGTGCTCGTAGCTCATGACCGTGCCCTGCCGGCGCAGATTCGTCGCGAGCGCGAATGTACCTTGGCGGCGTGGCGCTGGAACGGGACGCCCGCGGCAGCCTTGATGATGACCGTTGTGGCCAAGGGACATGAACGCCCCTACGGCCGTTGGATTGACAATGCCACGTCGCCCGTTGTCGCCGCCCTGCGCCGCGAGGGGCGTTTCTACCTTACCGTAGCCAGCCTGGATGGGTCTCACTCCGGCTGGATGGAGGCTCATCTCTACTCTGGATCCGACCACCAGAAGCCGGACACGACAGCCTGGGACTACCTTTGGACGTTTGAAGTGCCGGGCATTCCATGCTCGAAGCTTGGCGAACGCTTCGACATCCTGCGACGCGATCGCTATCCCGAAGGCACTGAGCCTATCCCTTTATGGCCAGCACCTTCTGACGCCTGGGTCGAACTCGCCTATGGCAGGCGTCCTTGGGATAACTGCCTGCAGGCGAGAGACCGCGCACGGGGAGCGTGGGCCCACCAGCACCACCACATCCGTGGACGCGCGGCCGGCATGATCCAGACCATCTTTGAACGTCAGACTCTGGATGGCATTGCGCCGGTTATTGGCGCAGATGGCACCTGGTTGCCCAAACTCCATAAAGCGGAGATCACGGGAATTCTCGAAAGCGCACCGGCAGTGCGCCGCTGGCTCACCGCCATGGCTGGGCCGAACCCGTGCGCGAAGGCGGCATACGATGCGTGCTACGAGATATTGAACGACGCGCCGGCAATGTACCTCGTCGTGTCTCGGCTCATTTTCCTCCTGAATGAATCCGAAGACTACCAGCTCGTCTACGCCGCATCGCACACGATAGAAGCGGTGCTGCTCGACGAGCGCGTGACTGACTGGGGCGCGCGCCGTCCATGGCTCGAGAACGTCGGACACGGACTCCGCCTGCGTAGCGAGCCTATCGAGCTGACCGCGCCCCTGGATGACATCCGCGAGTATTGGCGAAGCGGACTTGACATTGGGGAGTTGCTCGACTCCGGTCCCCGGCTCGCGCCGCATGATTTTCCCGCCCCTCTCCGAGGTATTTGCGAGGCACTCCAAACGGTAAAGCTCGACGGAACGGTTGACGAAGCCGAAGCCACCATCTCCCGCTTACTGGTTGAAGCCCAGGCGGCCCGCCAGTGGTCGATTCCGTGGGGCGCCCGGGTCGAAATCTCCTTTGGACCCTTCGTAGCCATGCGAATCTTCGAGAAAGACGGCGAGTTCGCCTGTCACTTTCTGGATCCGGAGGACCGCTACTATCTGACCTCGATCGGGCTTACAGGGAGCGAGCCGACCATCAACACTAAACAGGTGTTCAGCATGCTGGGCGCAGGCGATCCTCTTACGAACGAACACGCGGAAATGACCCTGAAGCTGATCGCCGCGGCGGTGGTTCGGGATTTCGTGGTGGTCGAGGATCGCACAGCGGTATTCTCGGCGCGCAACTTCCGCAAGCGAATTCGAGGACGCGACGTTCGGACTCTCATCTACCTCCCGCGCGTTCGCTACGATCGGCTGACCACCGAGGGATTTGCGCAGATTACTGGCGAAGGCCAGGCAAAGGGCCGGGTGAAGCATCACGTGGTGGCGCACTTTCGCAAGTCGGACAACCCGACCACTGAGCAACTGTTCCTTGCCAAGCGATATGGCATCAACGTACCCGAGGGCTTTACGTTCGTGCGCGGTCATGATCGCGGTGGTGTCGCGGATGCCGCGCGTGTGCACATCTACCGTAGCCGTTCGGCATCGCGGATGATCTTCACCGAGATTGCAGCCGCCCCGTCAGGCAGCCGGCCTGCGTGGTTCGACTTCGAGAAAGACTGCCTGGTGGCGCTCGAGAAGCGCGGCATGAAGGTCATTCATCAGGCGGCCAACCGCGACGGTGACGGCGGCGTGGACCTTTACGCGGTGGATGCCGATGGCAGTCCCTGCGTGGTGCAGTGTAAGTGCTGGGCGGCGCATCGCAAGGTCGGGCCGGACGTGGTGCGCGAACTTGCTGGCGCCATCCAACTCACCGGCAATGGATCGAGTACCACCGCGAAAGGTATCCTCATCACCACTAGCAGCTTTACGCCTGGTGCAGTAGAAGCGGCCGTTGCGCTCGGCTATGAGCTGATCGACGGGCAGCGCTTCACTAAGCTGATCACAGACTAAAGTTCGAGCGAATGCGCTATTAGAATAACCATGAATAAATCCTTGCGTACCGAGGCAGAAGTCTTCGCAGACTTGACTGCACTTTGCCAACGTCCAGGCTATATCTATGCTGTGGCACACCTATGCTTCCGGGACAATGTCATCTTCTACTCGGGGGAGATGAAGGCGGACGATTTGAAGACCATGTACTCGCCCACGCGACTGATCCGCCCCGAGATCAACACACTGCTTGGCTTGATGATCAAAGCAGAAATCACTTGGACTCTGCCAAAGCCAGCGACGCTGCAATCATACGTAGAAGAGAGTGAACGCCTGTTGAGCGAGTTGCACGATTGCCTGACTCGCGAGTTCTTCTCAGGAATTACGCCCGAGACGTTGCAAAGCGGCTCGTTCGATCCATTTGATCGAGGAGCCGTCTTACGAGAGCCGATCTTCTACAGCGGCGAGGCGGCCTATAACTTCCAGTACCTCGACTTGGCGACCAGAAAGTACGCACCGGACGCGAAATGGCTGTTAGAAAATCGCGGGTTCACAATGGAACAGGCTGCGCGTATATCGAAAGCAATGGAAGCAGTCCATGCCGACCGAATGTATGCCATACGGGAGCGACTTAAGAAGCAACGCCCTGACGAGTGGACCATGCTTCCTGTCTTCGCGTGCACTGTCGAGGAAGTGGCGGCAAAGACCAACCTTGAGTTTGATCTAGTAGAGCGAGTCCTGGATGCTTTCACTGCGTCACCTTTGGAGCGCAACCCCGGGTTCAATGAACTGCACGATTTTAATATTCTTGCAGCCACACCGCTATTGCGCATGCCGACGGGGGAATATCTGTCGCTCCAGGCATACACATTAGCCGAAGCCATCTATGACGCCCCCTTCTACTGGATGGCGCAAGACAAAGCCTACTTGCCGACGTTGACAAAGAACCGAGGTGATTTCACGGAAAACTTCGTCGCCGAGCGCCTGGGCCTAGTTTTCGGGCCGGAGCATGTCTACTCGAATGTCGATATTTTCGCGAAAAAGTCGACCCGAGTGTCGGATGTTGATGTGCTAGTCGTTTGGGGAGATCGAGCCATCATTGTACAAGCGAAATCCAAGCGGCTCACTTTGGAAGCAAGAAAGGGAAACGATCAGGTTATTCGCGACGATTTCAAGAAAGCAGTGCAGGCCGCGTATGAGCAAGGTGCTACTTGTGCTAGATGCCTCTTTGACAAGAGATACAGATTTGTTATGGCAGATGGGCGTGATGTCGAGTTGCCCCGCGATATCAAGGAGGTCTATCTACTCTGTGTAGTTAGCGACCATTACCAAGCTCTCAGCTTTCAAGCTCGGCAGTTCCTGAAAACCGAAGTCATCGACCGAGTGCAGGCGCCCCTAGTGTTGGACGTGTTTGCCTTGGATGCGATGACAGAGATGCTGCAGTCCCCGTTGCAGTTCCTCAGCTATATTAATCGCAGAGCGAACTACGCCGAGCAAGTTATGGCATCGCAGGAGCTAACGATTCTCAGTTATCATTTAACGAAGAATTTGTGGGTAGATGCTGACGTGGGTCTCATGCACCTTGGGGATGATTTTTCTGCTGGACTCGATGTAGCAATGGCGGTCCGACGGGCGGGTGTCACGGGAGCGGCGACACCCGATGGGGTTCTAACACGCTTTCAAAAGACAATTTTCGGAAAGATTGTCCGAGAGATCGAAGCCCGGCCAGAAGCAGCGACGATCGATCTTGGTTTTTTCTTGCTCGCAATGAGCGAGAAGGCCGTAACCCAAATGAGTCGGGTTGTGGACAGACTGGCTGCGCGCACTCGCGCCGACGGAAAGACGCACGATGTTACCTTCGCATACACGGACGGCGCCGGAATTACATTTCACTGCACCGATGAGCCGGCGCACATCGCCGGACCGCGTTTGGATTTCTACTGCCGGCGTCGTAAGTTTAAGCAACATGCCGAAAGATGGTTCGGCCTTTGTATGGCGTCAAACGGGCCTGATGTGAGATTCGGAGTCTCGCTGACCTATCCTTGGGCCGATGATCCCGATATGGCGGAAGACACGAAAGACATGCTCGCACCGTTGCCGATCGACCAGGCGATCTCTGCTGTCATGTCTGGCCGCAAACGGGTGGCAAAAGTCGGTCGTAATGACCCTTGCCCCTGTGGCAGTGGTGAGAAGTATAAGAAGTGCTGCATCGACTAGCAGGCTGCTGAAGTATGTGCCAAGCCACGATTGGAGATTCCGCATGTCGCCCCTACCCGTCCCAACTCTGCCCCGCGGCGTTGCGATAGCAGACCAAGGGCGCTGGTGCGAGTGGCGGCGGTGGCGGAGAGCGCGGCGGATCGAAGCACCCCGCCGCTTCCAGCTCCTCCATGGTCAGCCAGTAGTCGGCCATCTCGGCCGGGATCCAGCGGATTGCCGCCGCCCGCTCAGTGTTTGCTGTCATCGTGGCTGTCGCTGGTGTCGCTGCCATCTTCCGGGCTCGGGGCGCTCGCCCCATGTTCTTCGGCTGGCGGTTCGCGTGATGTGTCGCTTGCTGAAGGCGCCGGGCCGCCGTCCCGCTCACGCTGCGCCAGCCGTAATCGGCCCTGACCAAGATACGCCCTTATGCT
Organism: Cupriavidus sp. IK-TO18; assembly: GCF_015549295.1. NCBI lineage: Bacteria > Pseudomonadati > Pseudomonadota > Betaproteobacteria > Burkholderiales > Burkholderiaceae > Cupriavidus > Cupriavidus sp. IK-TO18. The sequence goes on along the minus strand of NZ_JADGMP010000031.1, from coordinate 10,201 downwards.
CTACAGCGCATAAGGGCGTATCTTGATCGCAGGCCAGTTTAATTCGCGCGCTCGCGCTCTTCATTCTGGTAAAGTCATCAACTCGGCAAACCAAATAGTAGTGAAAATGAGCCACGAGGTCACAACAAATATCCGGTTCCAATGTCCAGAATGCAGCGCACCCGTAAGTGTCGACGCTGAAGTACCGGCGGTTGACTATTCCTATGATAGGCTGAGCGACTCTTTATCAGAGGACTACATTGAGCTCGAGTGTGTGCATTGCAAAGCAACATTCGAGGCGCACGTTCAGAATTCTCCATCGCATTGCGCTGTGCAGCTGACTAAGCATCCTGACGTTGAAGTGGAGGCAGATGACGCCCCTTGGCCAGCCTCCTCACCTGAGGATGAGTATTGGCTCAACGATGACGTTCCGCAAAATCCCTTCAATGTGTTTGAGGATGCTTTCCGTCGTTTAGGTGACATCATTGCCGAGTATGGGGTCGGAGGTCGCGGCACGCTTCCGCATTCTGCGGACGTTATAAATCGCATGGTATATGCGAGCGCCATTGGTGCGATGGAAGCGTTCTTGAGCGACACCCTTGTAAATACTGTCAGAAAGGACAATGTCTTTCTGGATCGCTTACTCAAGGGCGACAACGAATTGAGTAAGATTAGCGTTTCACTTAGCGAAATCAGTGGAAACCCTTTTGTGGTGATGCAACGGACCCAGACGCATCTGGCTTCGCTGATCTATCACAACCTCGCTAAGATCGGAAACTTGTACAAGGTCGTCCTCAACGGTGTCGAAATACTTCCCGATCCAGAACTTCGGAAACGCCTTATGAAGGCAGTGCTGACTCGGCATGACATTGTTCATCGAAATGGGAAGGACAAGGACGGGGCGGAGGTGGGCCTGCCCACGGCGCTCGTTACGGCGACAATTGATGATGTGCGAACGTTTGTCACGCACGTGAATTCTTGCGTGACCTCGGCATTGATAGCCGCGTACAAGGAACGATATGGTCCAAGCGAAGGGGCCATTGACGAGATGTCCGTTATGTAACTAAGAGCGCAAATATTCTTGCGATGAGTTCCTTACGGACAAAAAGATTATGCTTTCGGTAGTCTTCGGATAGTGCCCAGTCCGGCGGCAAGATCTTTTGCTTTCCAGGACCTAGCACTAGCCCAGGCAGGATAGACTACGGCGCTCAGGATGGCCCCAAGCTGGGGCGCAGCTAGCTCTACCTGGCGCCCTAGTCTAGCTAGGTTCTGAACATCCCGTAATGCCGCAATCAATTTTGGCGACATTAAGCTTGTCGGTGTCTCCGTGCTGGCGAAACACCAGCGTCCAGTGTTTACATGCGGATCAGGCAAAGCAACAACCGCCCCATTAGCACAGTCTTGCCGACCTCGTCGACGCCCTGAATGGCAAGACGATCAATTCCGACGGTAACGATTGCCATGGACTTCGCCTTCTTGGCTGTGATGCAGCCTCGACATGACGCCATGGGCACGTCGTCCGCTCCAACTGGCGGATTCCGCCGCAAGTTCGGGTCGGGACCAGTCGGCTACCGGCCTTGACGTTCCCATCCAATCGGGAATCCAATGCTTGATGCCCTACCCCCCCACATGACTTAATACAAGACCTCAGCCTACCAGGAAAGCCGCGAAACCCGCGCGGTGATAGATGCTGCTTCGCGCAGCTTCATCCGCTATGCGGCGCGCCAAGCCTCGCATCTGAGCGAGCAACAGTTCCCTCAACGCCCATAGGTCGGGTGAATCAGCACCGGCATTGCCTATGTCTTCAATCAACTTTCGAACGTAGGTCTTTGTTTCATCATCTATCTCGGAACTGGTGAGACACCTTAACAGGCAGATCACAAAAAGAGTTTCATTTTGGAAGTCTCGAATTACCCTTGCACCCAGCACAAGAGACTTTGGGAATCCATCGGGATTTATGTAAGGAGGTTTCCGCGTTCGTGCTTGTTGCACGGCACTCGCACAATGGAAGAGCAATTGGATAGGCGCGGCGCCGGCGACCAGCAAGGGCGAGTCATTTCCAAAAATGGGGGCGGACTGGCCTTGATCGAGACATACCCATTCCGTGCGGACTAGGCCAATCTCCATCTGCCCCAAAAGCGCGCCTCGCTCGTCCGTCCCACCTTGCTCTTCCTCGTCAAACTCCAAGGGAAGCTGAGAAATGTTGCGGGCTTCTCGGCACCACGGGCAAGCGCGCTCGCCGGAGTCGGGGAGTGCAAATCGATAAAGCCAATCAACACGGAATGCCCTCTCATCGTGATCAGAGGCGATACCTCGAATAGCTGTGTCCATCTCGCTTTCTTTGGCCGGAAGAACAAGCAGTGGCATGAGAGTGATTAGCCTCGGCGCCACGAAGTGGTCGTTCGATCCACGAATGGCTTTGACGTATGTTTGCATCCTTTCGGGGCCATACGCCATGTCATCGACTATCAATATGGATTGGGACCGCGAAATTGCGTCCGCAAGACTGCGATCCGTCTCGATGGCAAGATTGAGGCGCAACGACCCGTGAGAGATTACGGGAATCGGCAGTTCGAGTGCGAGCAGTCGTCCGATTGCTGCCGCGCCTGGATGCATAGGGGTGATAATGAGGTCAGGGGCGGGGTCCATACCTCGGATCTTACCGAGGAGTTCCTCACGAAACTCAGGAATCTCGAGCAATTTCTCCACGTTGATGCTAAATGCGCGATGTTTCCCGCTTTGCCAGCTCGTATCATTGACGTGTGTACGCAAAACCCCGTCAATATGGCCGTAAGACTCGATGAAGGTACGCTGCGCCTCGAAAAGTGGGGGAGGCAATGCTCGCGTGTCGACATTTCTCGCCGCAAGGAAGTATCGAGCGCGATCGATGCGGAATACAGGACTGTTGCCCTGCTGGCAAGCCTCGCAATTTTCAGACGAGCTCTTGTGCCAATAGTCATCGATCTGTAATGCGCAAAATGCTTTGGGCGCTGGGTCTGGTGTGGTTGCGTACAGCACTGAGGTGCCTACAGGCACATCGAGCGACTCGGCGACTTTCCGCAACGTCTCGATGAGCCCGCCGGTAGATGACACGCTGACAATGAAGTGAATCCGAGAGTCGGCCGTAAGGCGTGGCTGCAACCAATGACGAAGATCTGCCGAACTGTCTGGATTCTCGGGGTATGCGCGCACGCAGTCATAAGTCATCGCCAGTTTTGGGAAGACGTGACTAAGACGAAGCGCAAGAACAAGTGTGCTGGGATTGTCAACGAGCACAACTAAGCCAAAAGTCTGGTTTGACGTGGTACCAATGGCGTGCTGTCCGCAGATGTCTCGAGCGACCCAATATACGAGCTTGTCCAGATCGTCAGTACTTGCAAGGCACTCGGCAAGGCGGAAGAAATGAGACGTGTGCGCCCTTGATGGCAGTTCAAAATGGCCGCCGTCTACCGCCAGCACTGCTCGGCTTCGATGCACATTTACGATGTCTGCCAGTTCCTGGCTGCGGATATCGGTAAGCTCCTCCGGCATCATCACAGCGAGGGCCGGGCCACCGTTTCCGTCGACGGTCACTATCAATGGAGTCTTTAGCATGTCTTCAGGAGACGCATCCGCGACGATCTCGTTCAACTGAGGCAAGCGGGGCAGGATCGCCAAGCGTCCACCTTTCAAGCGCTTCGAAACATCCGCCAAAGCGTGTTTCAGCCGGTCGGAGTCAGTCTCTACTGTCTCGGCAATAACCGCTTGATTGAAGGTCCCAATCGCCGTCAGCAAATTTCGGAACAGAGGCAAGGCAACACGAGCGACGTATGCCCCTGTCCTTGCATGATCAAGCGTAGTGGAAGAAAGAGCAGCGTCGATATCGGCGATGGACTCAACTTCGCCGCGAATAAACGTCCAGCGGGTATCTGTCATGGCCGCCTTAAAGAGCGAGTACGCGCTGATCGACGTCGGTAAAGAGCACAGGAACAAACAAGTCTACACAAGTTCCTGCTATGAATTGCTGAGGTAGCGTGGAGAGAACGGCGCCATCCATTGTCGGCATCTTGTCTTCTCCGAGCGAAAAGTCTTTGACAAGCCGATAGCCAGCAGAAGTAACCTGAAGGCGCGTCCGTAGGCGAAAAGCCGCTTCCACGACCTTAAGCAAGCCCATCCCTTTCTCGACGGAACTCACGCTCTTGCGGGTCTGCCTCAACTGAAACGCCCTGCGCAACCGATCTTCAGGACGCTCCTCAGCGGACTCGGCAGGGAGTGTGTTCTGAATGCCTTCTCCCATGTCCATAACGGATATGCAAGCCAACAGTCGGTCTTTGTCGGTCTTTTCCATCTCCGCGATGCGTGTTAGAAATTCCCGCATCTCTACAGAAATGTCTCGTCTGCCTAACTGGGCAGCGTTAAAGACAATCTTGGTAACCGAGATGCCTCGTGTGCTATGCCTTGCCACACGAGCGTCGTGTGGGCGTCCGTGCTGTAGCGTGTTCGCAAAGGTCTCGTATATGAAATCCGTCAGTGTTGGAAGAGTGCTTTGGCTAGCAATGCGCCCCAAGCCCATGCCTGACAAGATTCTGTGCAATCCGGAAGCGAACTGCGAAGGCAAAGGTAAGTCGGTAGCAATGACGTTCGAGTGGGTATCAAATACGCGAGGAATAGAGCGTTTGGGATCAAATGCCAAGATCCCGACGCGGTCTCCAAGTCCAATTACGCCGCGCTTCGCATCGTAGCTGCGGCCTGCAAACTTCCGAAGCTCAGTCGCGCCGATCTCAGGGCTGTCGCGAAACACTGCGGTCGCACATGCTCGTAAGAGTGCATAGCCGAACATCGTGGACAGGAGCGTTCCACAGAAGTCGTTGTCATCCCGAGGAAAAGCGAATTCGCAATGAATGTGTAACGAAGAGCATCTCTTGATGGCCGCACTGAGGTACCCCAAGGCCAACCCTTCCGCGCCAGCTTCGAATTCCGCGGTTTTGCCTATTACAAGGCTAAGGGGAGTTTCGCCCGCGTCTGGCCATTGCAATACATTTTCGGCGGCAATGCGATCATGCAGCGTGACTTGGGTAGGCATGCAGTTACTCCGGGGAGTTCAACGCTAACAATTCCATGGGTTCGGGATCATAGCCGACTGTAGCTGGTTCATCGACCGCTAACTGGGTAGGCAAACGAACGCGGAAGCATAGATCATGGACTTCCGGGGAGCGCCCCTGACCAAGATACGCCCAAACCGCTATCATAAGCCCTCTGGTTATATAGATGGAAACGTTGATTACTTGTGGAAATAAGCACGGAACTGTCACCTCCCCAGCTAGGCTGGCCGGCCTTTCAGCGATTGTCGAGATCCTGTATGGCCACCGTCGAGCGTACCGCCTACCCGCGTTTCCCAAAGGTCTTTTCCCTCAAGGAATTGCGGGCCTGCTACACACCAAGCGCGGACGAGTTGGACTGGGCGACCCCGGTCCACACGCGGACAAGAATCGCGACTTGGTCTGCTGGTGCTCCTGAAGTAGAAAGGTGTCGCCGACCTTGTTCCGACACTACACGGCCGTGCGAGAGTTCCTTGGCATCCAGGCCTCCTGGGGTGATCGTGCTTTGGGCGCAGAATGATACGCTGAGATCCGGAAGTTTCAATGCCATCAATGACTTACGGCACAGGAAGAAACAACACGCGTGGCACGCGTAAGTCGTTGAGTTATTGAAATATTTTTCCTTCTCACCCCAGATTAGAGGAAGACTCAGAGGTGACATCGTTGAAAGCCTGCAACTCTGCCCCGCGGCGTTGCGGTAGCAGACAACTGGGGGGGGAGGCGGTGGCGGATTGAAGCTATACGCAATGCGTGTCACGTCTCGTCATCGTCTAACGCGCGCAGTACTTTACCGATGCGTTCGTTCAGCACATTGTCTGTGTCGATGGCTTCATTCAGCTTACGCTCGGACTCAGATTCGGACTTAGCCATCGAAGCAGCGGCGCACTGCCCGACAAACCGTGACGCTAGCTCCCGTATATCGCCATCACGCACGCGCACGGAAAGCTTTATCACGTCTGCGCTAGCGCTGCGAAGGCCCTCGCTAACCTCGTTCCCGAGCAGGCTCTTCCCCCACGTACCGCCCCGCCTTACGGCCATCGCGTCCTCGTGGTGTGCTCTGCCTGCAAAACGTCCCAGCCTGGCTGCCATCTCCTGCAGTTCCAGCAACGTGGCGCGCTGCAATTCGTTTCGCTTGATACGGCGCTCAGCGTTCCGTGCGCCGGCTTCGCGCTTGTCCTTGCGACTGTCCGTTGCCCAATCCCCCGCCCCCTTTAGCAGCGCGCCGAGAATGAGCGTAAGGACCGGAAACCAAACCTCCTGAGAAATGCCGAACACTTTCGCCTCCGTTGTTGAATCCTGAGATATGCCACCGCAACACGGCTGCTGCGCTGCCTCAACTTGCGCCGGCCGGCACCCCTGGTGTTGGGCGCGTCTGCCGCCGCGCCTGTTGTGGAACGCGCAACGATGCAGGCGCACTCTAGTTGAACATCGTGAAATCGAAGGCGAAGAGTTCATCATTGTCTTTCGAAATCATCACAGCATTGAACTTCGCTCGACCGGGATTGCGAAGGATTGCCTGATCCCAGGGTTCTGTGTCGCACCTATCGTAATCAGCAGGCGGCATCTCTACGCCCGGGAAAACGGCGGCAGATAGGAGCGCAAAGTAGTACGAGTGATAGCGACCAGAATGGCCGAAATACTCCTCTTTCCACAGCGTGTAAAACTTTGTGCTTGAGTCCACCTTCATTTCGAGATTCCCGTTTGGTTGCAACTCGCACACATCCGAGAAAGTCGATGCCCCCAGACGAAAATCGAACGGGAAAATCTCGAAGCGATTCGGCCATGCCATGCGTAGCGACACCAAGACAACATTCGCTACAGAAGCACCATCGTAGTTGATCTGAAGAAGAGCGTTTGCAAAACGATATGCCGCCCGGCCGCTCTCATATTCATGTGGGTGCCCCAATAACTCGATCACTTTGCGCCGGTGAACATATGGCCCAATAAGTTCAAGGATATTTTTGGGGGCCATCTGATACCCGAGACGCCGAGGAAACCACTGCCGCCAAAAGTACAGGACCGCAGCCTTGACAGGTCCGACAGCCCGCGAAGCAATCGACGTTACTAAAGGATCCATGTGCATTAGTGCTGGCTATTTGAACCGAACAGCCCAGAATTGAGGGACGCCCGGGATTCCCAAAAAATCCGCCATATCCGCCGCAAGCCTATGATTAAAAGGAAAATTTCACGCTTGCAGCAACCACCGAGCTTCGTCTATCCGACCCGGAAAAACTCAACCGACTGCCCCGCATTGACCGCCCGCCGCAGCCAGTCCGGCATCTCGCCCTGCCCGTCCCAACTCTGCCCCGCGGCGTTGCGGTAGCACACCACTGGCGCCGGAGCCGGAGCCGGAGCCGGTGGCGGCGGTGGCGGATCGAAGCACCCCGCCGCGGCCAGTTCCTCCATGGTCAGCCCGTAGTCGGCCATCTCCGCCTGGATCCAGCGGATCCGCCGCCCGCTCATTGATTTCTGTCATTGGTGCTGTCGTTGCTGTCGTCACTGCTGTCGCTGCCGTCTTCCGGGTTCAAGGCCTGCGGCTGGCGCGCCCTGCTTGTCGTCTTGCGGTTCGTCCAGCTCGGCCGGGGCGTTAAGGTCGACGGTAGGCTTTCACGGACCGAAAGTTGACACTTACAACCAGAAGCCACAATTGCAATCACTCGAAATCCAAGCCCCCAGCAGCCTCCCAATGATCGAAGGGTCTCGGATCGAGCAGGTACTCCTGAATACCGGCATGCTCGCCTTGGCTCTTCAACGGAAGCGCCTTTAAAGCAGGGATGATGCCTAATTCAAGTTGCCCCACCATCATGCCGGGAACGAACGGAGAAAAGAAGAGCACGCGGTGGTCGAACAGCGCCAGATCACCATTGACAATCGCTGCGACCTTGTTCTTCTGCATCTGCGCAAACTTCTCTGGCGATGAAAACGCTAATGAGTAAGAGTTGATGAAGTCCAATTCACGATAAACGTCATGTTCCTCGAACGCTTGGTCGAGGCCGAGTCCACGGCGAAGAAAGATGTCATCCGAAGAAAGGCAGTCTGCATTCGGATGCACAGCCTTCCAGGCCTCGAGATGTTTGTAAAGCAACTCGTGATTTAGTTGGAGAATCCGAGCAACGTCTAGCGCGCTGAGCATCGCTGCAGGTAGGTCCTGCTGGTCGAGGATCACGACGTCCTTGAGTTCGGATGGTTTGATTAGTGCCACAACGTATTCGCGGACCGCAGCCTTTAGTCCACTCACTCGGGGACCGCGTCGGCCCTTTGCGCCAGAGAACCAGTCGACAGCGACTGTGTGGCAAAACTCGAAGGCCTTTGCCTCGCCGATGCGATCGCTCAGCTCGACCAAGAACTCGTGCTCGAGTTGCCCTTTTTGGTCTTGGAAGTAAGAAAGTTTCTCAGCAGCGATCTCAGAACCGTCTGCCCATTTCACTGAGCCAGGTACATTGGTCGAACGCTGAAGCGGTTGATCCTGATCGTGAATGGCATCAAGAAATAGCTCCATCGCGAAAGCCGAGTCTCGGTACTGAGGCAGTTGCATAGTCTGAACTGCGGGACTCCGCGATGGATCGTCAGACGGCTCAAGGCTATCGGAGTTCATTGACATTACAGATTATTGCAGGGAGCGGCCATGCAGAGCGCTTGCTGGGGTCATCGTACTTTCCGTGCATTTTCTGGCGGTATGCAGCGGAAAGAGCTTATCAATCAATAGGTTAATAATACTCCGGCAGCGCGTGATGCATTGCGCCGCAAAGCCTTGCTCCGGGCTGGTCTGCGGCCTGGTACCGCCATTTTTTTCATGAAAAGGACGATGCCCCCTATTGAAGCCAGATAGTCTACGGTGCTATCCAACCCGGAAAAACTCCACCGACTGCCCCGCATTGACCGCCCGCCGCAGCCAGTCGGGCATGTCGCCCTGCCCGTCCCAACTCTGCCCTGCGGCGTTGCGGTAGTAGACCACTGGCGGTGGCGCGGGTGCTGGTGGCGGAGGAGGCGGCGGATCGAAGCACCCGGTCGCCTCCAGTTCCTCCATGGTCAGCCCGTAGTCGTCCATCTGCGTCTGGATCCAGCGGATCGCGTCCGCCCGCTCAGTTTTTGCTGTCATCGCTGCCGTCACTGCTGTCGTTGCCTTCGTCCTGATTGTTAGGCAGCGCCGCCGCCCCCGGCTCGTTGCCCGGCTCTTCCCCTTGGGCTTCCTACGCAATGGCCGCCGAACTTCCGGCCTGGTGAGTTTGCTAGTCAGAATAGGGGCGGACCGGCCGCGCCCGCCAACCTGTCGTTCAGTACAAGAGATCGATTAGGAAACGCTCGGGCTTCTTGCCAATCCACGCGGGAGCCCGACCGCGCCCTGACCAGGTCTGGCCCGTCTTGGGGTTGCGGTACCTCGGAGGCGGCGCGGCCTTCGTCTTGGTCCGAACAGCGCGGGCAGCGGGCTCAACACCGGGCTTGCCCGCAATGTCCTCAATGCTGAGGTCGTACTCTTGCATCAACTGCTGAATCTCCTCCACGACCATTGGCACTTCCGTGGCTCGCAACTGCTCAAGTTGCGCATTGACAGATGCCAGTTGGGCGAGCAGTGAGGATTGGGACGGGCTTTGGGTTGCGGTAGGCGCTTTTTGCTCCTGTCGCGGCTTCCGGGTTTGCGTCTTCTGAGTCGGTGCTTCCGGGGCAGCCTCCACTCCAGGCAGTGTTATCTGCTTCGGCCCGCGCTTCCGGGTTGGGGTCTCTTGAGTCGTGACTTCCGGAGCGGCAACTTCAGCTAGGATTTTCGGCTTCCGACCGCGCTTCGGGGCCCGCGTCTCTTCCGGCGCTGCTTCCGCAGCGGCAGTTTCGGTGAGCGCGTTCGGCTTCCGACCGCGCCTCGGGGCCCGCGTCTCTTCCGGCGCAGCTTCCGCAGCGGCAGTTTTGGTGAGCGCGTTCGGCTTCCGACCGCGCTTCGGGGCCCGCGTCTCTTCCGGCGCAGCTTCCGCAGCGGCAGTTTCGGCGAGCGCTTTCGGCTTCCGACCGCGCTTCGGGGCCCGCGTCTCTTCCCGCGCAGCTTTCGGAGCGGCGGTTTCGGTGAGCGCTTTCGGCTTCCGACCGCGCTTCCGAGCCCGCGTCTCTTCCGGCGCAGCTTCCGGGGCGGCAGTTTCGGTGAGCGCTTTCGGCTT